>JAOUMF010000250.1 GCA_029881615.1 Alphaproteobacteria bacterium
CCAGTCATTGGCCTTGAAAAACATTGCATGCATGAGGTTGCCGACCATCGCTCCGTTCGGGCCGCCAACCAGCTGAGGCGTGATGTAATCACCCACCGTTGGGATGAAGACCAGCATCGAGGCGGCCACCACCCCCGGGATCGACAGCGGCAGGGTCACGCGCAGGAAACGCTGCAGGGGGCTGTCCCCCAGGTCCGTCGCCGCCTCCAGCAGCGAGCGGTCCATCTTCTCCAGCGATACGAAAATCGGCAGGATCGCGATCGGCGCCCAGGCGTGAGCCAGAGTGATGACAACGGCTGTGGGGTTATGCAGCAGGAAGGCCAGTGGCTGGTCGATCACCCCCAGCCATTTCAGGCCGGAATTGATGATACCGTTATATCCAAGGATGATCTTCCAGGAAAACACGCGCAACAGATAGCTGGTGCAGAACGGGATCGTGATCAGGATCAGCCAGACGATCTTGTGGCGATGTACCCTGAAGGCGATGAAGTAGGCAATCGGATAGGCCAGAAGCACTGTCGCCACTGTGACCATCAGCGAAATCAGAACCGATTTTCCGATAAGCAGAAGATACGGGTTGGCCACCAGTTCGGGCGGATCGCCCTTGAGGACAAATTTGAGTATATTCTCGTAATTGATCAGCGTCAGCGTATGGTCGATTTCCAGATAGGTCTGCGTCCAGAAACTGTACATTACCAATATGCCGACCGGCAGACACATGGCTCCCAACAGCACCAGCAGCGTTGGCGACAGTAAAATGTACCCACGCAATCCGGCATGTCGAAATAGGGTTCTTCGCACTGCTGTGCTAAGGCGGCCGATTATCCCGGCCGCCGGGGGCGTTAGCGCCTCACTCGTCATCAATTATACCTGCCTGGAATAGAGAGAAAGGCGGTGGACGGAAACCCGGAATACAGGGCTCCGTCCACCGTTAAGCCAATTACAGACCGGCTTTGACCTCTTCGAACATTTTCAGCACCGCATCGCGGTTCTTGAATTCCTTGCTGAAGACACCCTTCTTGAGGAACCCTTCGACATCGCGCGAGAGACCGGCGGCCTCGACGGCCTCGTCCCCCGCTGCGTCGAACGACTTGGCGTTGGAATGCCCATAACCGTAATCGGTGATCATGAATTTGCCCGCTTCCGGGGACAGCATGGCATCGATCAGGTCGTAGGCCTTGTCCGGGTTCGCCGCGCCCTTGATCAGAACCAGCCCGCAAACCCAGGTCATGATGCCTTCCTTGGGATTCATGTATTTGACCGGAAGCCCCTCGCCCTTCAACCGGGTCGCCGAGCCGTTCCAGGTCGTCGCGGCAACGATTTCGCCCGACGCCAGCGCTTGTTCGATGGTTGTTTCGTCATCGGCGTAGAAGCGAATGAGCGGACGCTGTTTTTCCAGCAGCTTCTTGACCTTGGCAAGATCGGCGTCGCTCATGTTCCAGGGATCGAGTCCGGCATAGACTGCGGCATAGGGGACGGTTTCGTTGGCGCCGGCGAAGGTCGCCAGGCGCCCCTTGTAGCGTTCGTCCCACAGCAGGCCCCAGGATTCTTCCTTGATATCGACAAGGTCGGTCCGGTACAGGACTGACGTGTTGCCCCAGTCGAAAGGCACGAACCACTGCTTGCCGTCTTTCTGGGTTCCCTCGATGGTCTTGAGCGAGCTGACGACGTTGCCCCAGTGGGACAGCCGATTGGTGTCGATGGGCTGCAATATGCCCGCGTCGCGCCATAGCCCCGTGTTGTAGGAACAGGGATGTGCCACATCCGGGGTGAATCCGGCACGGATTTTCTGGAAGGCCTCGCCCTCGTCGGCGAAGATCGATGCTTCGGGACCGGCGCCATGCTTCTTGATGTAATCGCCATGCAATTCGGGAACTTCATAACCTTCCCAGGTAAAATATGTCGCCTGACTGGCGGCGTTCGCCCGGCCCGGCATGTAGGGCATCATGGCAACGCCAAGTCCCGCGGCCGACAAGCCCTTCAGTAGATTACGGCGGCTCAGCGTGCCCGCCGCCAGACGATCCATAATTTCATTTTTTTCCATCTTTTCCTCACTGTTCAGGTTGTTATGGAGCAGCACCCCGCCCCTCTTAAGCCCGCAAGGGCCAAAAAGCAGATTGATAGTCTCACCCTGCCCTGCGATTTTCCTCCCCCACTGTCGGCGCTAGCATGGGAGTAAACTCAGCCGGGAAAAATCCGGCAAAATACGCATGGCAGGCTTTTCTGGCTTTTTCGCGTCCCACGGCGTCCGGGGCAATGCCGATACTGACCCAGAACCCGTCGATCAAGGCGACAAAGCCAATAGAAATCATTTCCAGATCCAGTCCTTCGTAACCTCTTTGAGCCGCAAGCTTCCCACAAAGATCATGAACCTGCCGTGAATATTGTTCAGTCAGTTTGCGGTACAGATCGCGATATTTCGGGCGGCAGCGCGATTCCGCCCAAAAGGCCAGCCAGACCGGAATCTTGGTCGGCGTGCAGACTTCGCGCCCCAGGTCGGTTTCGATCATCGCGACAAGCCCGGCAACCGGATCGGAGCCGGCGCGCTCCAGCGCCCTCTCCAGCAGCGCCTCATATTCCTGGGCCAGATGGACGAAGGTTTCGTAAAGCAGCGCTTCTTTTGTCTTGAAATAGAAATTGACGATTCCCTGGGACAGCCCTGCAGCCTGCGCAACATGGGCCATGGTGGTACGCGCGTAGCCGAATCGCGCGATCGTTTTCATCGTCGCTTCGATCAGCTGTTCACGGCGAAGATGTTTTACGTTCGCGCGGGAACCTGCCATTTACGCATACCCCTTTTCCATGGAACAAACGATATGGTCAAACCGGGGAAACTGCAAGAACGCAATGCGCTAATAGCAAAAATTGATTGAATCTTCATTCAATGAACTGGACAGGCCGCCCCCGGCGCGACTAGGCTGGCGTCAGGAAATCAATGTCGGCAATGACCGGCGCGCATGGGAATACCGCATGAAAAACCATGATATTATTGTAATCGGGGCCGGGCATAACGGCCTCACGGCAGCGGCCTATCTGGCCCGTGCCGGGCTCGACGTGCTGGTGCTGGAGCGCAATCCCTATATCGGTGGCGCGGCGGTCAGCCGGGAAATATACCCCGGCTTCACCTATTCAAACTGTTCCTATGTCAGCAGCCTGATGCGGCCCGAGATCATGCGCGATCTTGAACTCCCGAAATATGGCTTGCAGGTCGTGCCTTACAGCGGCGGGATGACCATGTCGCGAGATGGCGACTACCTGGCCTCCTACAAGGACCATGACATGAACCGGCGCGAGATCGCGCGCCATTCGACTCGCGACGCCGAAGCCTATGACCGCTATTCGGCCGAAATCATGCGCCAATGCCGTTTTATCAAGCCGATGCTGGCCAAAACGCCGCCCGACCCGGCCTCCATGCGGCCACGCGATCTGCGCGGCCTTTATGAGTTGGGGCGGGATTTCTGGAACCTCGGCGAGGAAGCCATGGCCGATACCGCCCGCTTCTGGACGATGAGCTGCGTCGACTTTCTCGAGCAGTATTTCGAGAATGAACTGGTAAAGGCCCATTATGCGGGCAGTTCGATCATCGGCACCGGCCTGGGCCCTCGTTCTCCCGGTTCGGCCTATGTCCTGCTGCATCATTATATGGGCGAGGTCGACGGTAATATCGGCGCCTGGGGTTTCGCGCGGGGCGGCATGGGGGCGATCAGCCGTTCGCTCGCGGCCGCCTTTCAGTCTTACGGCGGCAATATCCGCGCCGACGCCGACGTCGCGCGCGTGATCGTCAAAAATAACAAGGCGATCGGCGTGACGCTGGCCAATGGCGAGGAAATCCGCGCCGGCGCCGTGGTATCCAACATGGATGTCAAGCGCACCTTCCTGGAGAGCTTCGACGAATCGGACCTGCCGGCGGATTTCCTGAAGACGGTGCGAAACTTCAAGATTCGCGGTTCGTCCGGCAAGCTGAATATCGCGCTCGACGGCATGCCCACTTTCAACGGCGTGCCGGCGGACTGCCCTGCCCTTCAGGGCGACATGCATGTCACCGATACCATCGAATGGTTCGAGCGTGCCTATGATGACTGGAAGAACGGCATGTGGTCGCGCCGGCCTTACGTGGACATGATGATCCCCACGCTGACCGACCCGACCATGGCCCCGCCGGGCAAGCATTACATGTCGCTGTTCGTGCAGTATGTGCCGCCGCATCTGGCGGATGGCCCCTGGACCCCGGAAAAGCGTGACGCCTTCGGCAAGACCGTGATCGACATGCTGTCCGAATACAGCCCGGATCTGAAGGATTTGATCCTGCATATGGAAGTGCGCACCCCGCATGAACTGGAACAGGAGGTGGGCCTGACCGAGGGCAACATCTTCCAGGGCGAGTTGACCATGGATCAGATCATGTTCAATCGGCCGGTTCCCGGTTACGCGCAATACCGGGCACCGGTGAAGAACATGTATATGTGCGGGTCCAGCACCCATCCGGGCGGCGGCGTCATGGGCGCTCCGGGGGCCAACGCGGCGCGCGAAATTCTAAGCGATCTGGGCGTGCAAGGAGGTCGGCGATGAGCACGAAATTCGATGTCGTCATCGTTGGCGGCGGCCATAATGGACTGACCTGCGCGGCCTATCTGGCAAAGGCCGGACGGCGC
>JAOUMF010000251.1 GCA_029881615.1 Alphaproteobacteria bacterium
CGACAGCTTTTATGACGAGACCCGCATCGCCATTCTGCCCGCGGGTTTCTGTTATCCCGGTCGTTACGAACGCGGCGGCGACCTGCCGCCCCGATCTGAATGCGCGCCCATGTGGCATCGGCGGCTTATTGCCCATATGCCCGATATCGGCCTGACCCTGCTGGTGGGGCAGTATGCCCAGGCGCATTATCTGGGCCGCCGCCGTTGCCACAGCCTGACCGCCACGGTGGCGGCCTGGCGTGACTATCTGCCGGACTATCTGCCGTTGCCCCATCCAAGCTGGCGCAATACGGCCTGGCTGCGGAAAAATCCGTGGTTCGAGATGGATCTGCTGCCGGTGTTACGAGAGAAGGTTGCCGCCCTTGTTCCCTGATTGCAGCGGCGTGTCCTGCTTTTCGCCATCGTTGCCATTCTTCCCGTTGCCGCCCCCGCCCATTTTGCGCGCCATCTCGGCGAAACCAGCCAGACGATCGGCGACGAGTCGGTTGATTGAACCTTCCGGGTAGATGCCTTCGCCATCGGGCGTGCCGGCGGGGACTCCGGTCAGGATTTCCAGCCCTTGATCGATGCTGTCGACGGCATGGATGGCGAACTTGCCGTCGCGGCATGCTTCCACAACGTCTTCGCGCAGCATCAAATGGCGCGTGTTGGTGGCGGGGATCAGAACGCCCTGTTCGCCGGTAAGCCCGCGCGCCTTGCAGACGTCGAAGAAGCCCTCGATCTTTTCGTTCGCCCCGCCGATCGCCTGTACTTCGCCGCGCTGGTTGACCGAGCCCGTGACGGCGAATCCCTGCCGGATCGGCACGCCGGACAGGGCCGATATCAGGGCATAAAGTTCGGCCGAAGACGCGCTGTCGCCGTCGATGCCGCCGTAGGATTGCTCGAATACCAGGCTGGCGGCCAGCGCCAGCGGCCGGTCTCGGCCAAAGCGGTCGGCCAGAAATCCCGACAGGATCAGCACGCCCTTGGAATGCAGTGGCCCGCCCAGCTTGACCTCGCGCTCGATATCGATCACATGGCCGCGGCCCAGGCTGACGCGCGCGGTGATCCGGCTGGGGCGGCCAAAGGCGAAACCGCCAAGCTGCATGACTGACAGGCCGTTGATTTGACCTGGTTTTGTGCCCGCGCTGTCGATCAGAACGATGCCTTCGGCAATCACTTCCTGAACTTTTTCGCGCAAACGGTCGGAACGTCGGATATGGGCATCGACGGCTGTCGTAACATCTTTCGCGGTAACCAGGTTGCGCCCTGCCTTGCCGGCCCAGTAATCCGATTCATGCAACAGATCGGCGACACTGCGCATATGGGTGGTCAGTTTTTCCCGATCGCCGGCGATGCGCGCGGCGCGCTCGATGACCCGGCCCACGGCGCCGGGGTCGAAGGGGCGCATCTTCTCGTTGCGGGCAATGGTGCCGATCAGCCGTGCATAAAGGTCCACGCTGGCCTCGTCGCGGCTCATATCGTCTTCGAAATCGGCCTGAACCTTGAACAGTTCGCTAAAGTCCGGATCATATTCGCACAGCAGGTAATAGAGCGTCCGCTCGCCGACCAGGATTATCTTGATATCCAGCGGGACGGGTTCCGGGTCCAGCGATACCGTGTCGATAATGCTCAGGCTTTGTCCCAGCGATTCGATTTGCACTTCGCGGGCGCGCAATATACGTTTCAGCCCCTCCCAGGCAAAGGGCTGGGTCAGCAGTTTTAGCGCGTCCAGAACCAGATAGCCGCCATTGGCACGGTGCAAGGCGCCAGCCTTGATCAGCGTAAAATCGGTAACCAGCATGCCGAATTCCGAGCGGTGCTCGATGCGGCCCAGAAGGTTTCCGTGAATCGGGTGGTCTTCGTAGATCACCGGCGCGCCGCTGCTGGGATCGCGGGAAACCAGGACATTCACGGTATATTGCCTGAATATCCCATCGCGCGGCGGCTGGTGCCCGGCCTGTTGCGGGGCTTCGCCACCGGGGGCCTGTTCGGTCGCGATCAGGGTTTCGGCCTTGTCCACGACATCCTGCTCGATAGCGTTCAGCCAGTTCAGAATTTCCGGCAGATCCTCGTGTTTCTTGCGAATTTCCTCGATCAGGTGATCGATCGCCAGTCGCGTGACCTCCCTGTTGATTTCGCGCACCCGGTCGCGATGTTCCCGTTCCCATCGCGGCGCTTGCCGCAAGGTCGTCTGAAGCTGTTCTTCCAGTTCCCGTAAATCGTCCTTGGCCTTTTCGCGTTCGGCTTCCGGCAGCGCCTCGAATTCTTCTGGGCTGAGCACCTGGCCTTCACGTAAAGGCGCCAAAGCCAGCCCTACCGGCGTGCGGACCAGGGCAATGCTGCGATCGCGGGCCTTTTTCTGGATGTCCTCGAAGGCACCTTCCTGGCGCTCCTTGAATTCCTGGGCGAGTGCTTCGCGGCGGTTGCGGTAATCCTCCGATTCAAATGCGCTCTGGATCGCGGCGCGCAGATCTTCGGTCAGGCGCTGCATGTCCATGGCCAGCGGTTGTGCCCGACCGGCGGGCAGGCGCAGGGCCTTGGGGCGGCGCGGATCTTCGAAATTATAGACGTAACACAAATCGTCCGGCACCGGTTCCGATTTGGCCTGACGCTGAAGGAATTCGGCGATCAGCGTGTGTTTGCCGGTGCCCGCGGGACCCGCCGCGAACAGGTTGTAGCCGTCCCGGCGAATGCCGATTCCAAATTCGACCGCTTCGACGGCGCGGTCCTGCCCTATCAGTTCCTCGAGCGGTTCCAATTCCGATGTATCTTTGAACTTGAAACGCGCCGGGTCGCAGGCGCGGAACAGATCGCCGACAGGAAGCGGCTTATGGTTGGTCATATTGTCCCCCAGCTACTGCACCGGTCATAGAACAAATTGTATGTTCGCTCAAGCTCGCCCGAAGTATGCGTTCGGGCAATTTGGCGTCATGACGCCAGCCAACCAGGCGCCATGGCGCCACTAATTTACCTGCGCGGCGCTGAAGGTGCCATTTTGATAATCATGAATGGCCTGAACGATTTCTTCCTTGCTGTTCATTACGAAGGGGCCGTATTTGAAGACCGGTTCGTTCAGCGGCCGGCCGGCCACCAGGATCAATCGGGCGCCGCTGTCGCCGGCGCGAACACGGACTGCGTCTCCCGCGCCCAGCACCGCCAGCTCGCCGTCGCGGATCAATGTCCCCGCTTTGTCTTCGTTAGCGCCGACCTCAGCCTCGCCGCTGAATATATAGATGAACGCATTGTGGTCCGGCGCGATTTCATGATCGCTGATCCCACCGGCCGGGATCTGGATATCCATATATTGCGGGTTGGCCTCGATCCCTCGCACGGGGCCCTCGATGCCATCCAGTTTTCCGGCAATTAATTTTACCTTTACGCCGCCTTCCCGGGTTACCTCGGGAATCTCTTCAGGCTCGATATTCTGGTAATGGGGAAGGCACATCTTGCTCTTGCGCGGCAGATTGACCCATAGCTGGAATCCCCGCATTTCGCCTTCTTCCTGCTCGGGCATTTCGGAATGGATGATGCCCCGTCCAGCGGTCATCCATTGTGCGCCGCCGGGGCCCAGTACACCGGCATTGCCGGCGTCGTCTTCATGACGCATGCGTCCCGCCAGCATGTAAGTCACCGTCTCGATGCCCCTGTGGGGATGCGGCGGGAAGCCGGCGATATAATCAGTTGCTTCGTCCGAGCCAAAGGCGTCAAGCATCAGAAACGGGTCCAGATAATCCAGCTCGGGCTGGCCTATGATCCGTTTCAGCCTTACCCCGGCGCCATCACTGGTTTCGCGCCCTTGTGTCACGGACGCTACATTTCGCCAACTCGTTGTCATACGATTTCTCCTCTGGTTTACGCCGCCAACCGGGAAATTAGCGCGCAATTCGCGCTGAATAACCCTCTCAAATGGAACATTATTGTTTCTCAATATATTTCAATTGCGGCCTCTGGACATATCGCGACGGTTACGCGCAGGATGTGCACGATTTTTAACGTGTCCGACAGGCGATTGATGGCAATAAAAGGTATATTGTTCGACAAGGACGGTACTCTACTCGATTTTTTCGAAACCTGGATACCGGCCTATAAGGCAGCGGTGGAGGTGGCGTCCGATTTCGTCGGCGACCCCGCGCTGGGGCGCCGAATGCTACGCGCAACCGGCTTCGATCCCGAAAGTGGAACCATGGATTCGCTTTCGCTGCTGGCCGGTGGCACGACGGCGCAGATTTGCGATGCCTGGGCCGACGAGGCTGGGCTTGTCGAACGGGAAGTGTTTTCGCAGCGGGTGCATGACGCCATGGATGATTATGCGTCGCGCTACCCGGTTCCCATTGGGGATGGGCTGGATGTTCTGTTCGCGCGCCTCGCGGGTAAGGGCTATGCGCTGGGCATCGCGACCATGGACAGCGAGGTAGTCGCAAAGATAACCGCCGAAACGCTGGGCCTGTCGCCGTGGTTGTCTTTCCTTGCCGGCTATAACAGCGGGCATGGGGCAAAACCCGAGCCTGGCATGGTGCTGGGATTTTGCGCCGCTGCAGGCCTGTCGCCAGCCGAGGTGCTGGTGATCGGCGATACCGATCGCGACGTGAATATGGCACGCAATGCGGGGGCCGGCATGGCGGTGGGGGTGCTTACCGGCGCGTCGCCCGCCGACCAATTGGCCCGGAT
>JAOUMF010000252.1 GCA_029881615.1 Alphaproteobacteria bacterium
AGCGGGGTCCCCGCGGAATCGTATTCATCCATTTCATCCAGCACCCGGCGGCCGGACACGACCGTCTGAACCTCGCCGCTGGCCAGATCGCGCCACAGGATGACCGGGTCAGCCGCGGGTTCCCTGTCGGGAAACATGCCATGCTTGTCCCTGAAGGAGCGAATACCGTAAATGATGGCATTTTCACCGCACCAGATCACGCCGGAATTGCTCCCGTGATAACGATATTGACTCCAAATTCGGTAGTCCCTCGCAATGGGGGGATCGGCAAAGGAAAGCTCGGGCTTGCAGGTCTCCTCCGCCCCCACAGATGCGGGCGATACTGCCAGTACGAATGCTGCGAGGAGGAAAACGGCAGTCTTCAGAAAAAAGCTGGCTTTCAGTTTGCTCATATCGGCCCGTTCCGGCAGTTGGTTTGGCCCTTCGGGCCGATGGAATAATCTCATGATATTACTACCCGTGGGTAAACAGAACTTCCAAGGGCCAAAGCCGATTGACCCGCACCAAGAGCGCCGACCTTGAAAGTTCCCTCTTTGTTCTATATCCTGCCCGCATGGATGAAAAGCTGGCGGACAGGGCGCGCAAGGGGCGCGGGGCGGTTGGGAACCCGACCGGGCGATTCGAGGCGGCGGTGCGGGAGGCCACCGACGATGGCTGGGGCCTGGCCGACGCGGAGCCACCGCCGCTGCGCACCACGCTGGGCGTCGACAGCACGCGGCGGATTATATCGCGCAACCAGTCGCCGGACGTTCCCTTCGACCGCTCGATCAATCCCTACAAGGGCTGCGAACATGGCTGCATCTATTGCTTCGCGCGGCCGACCCATGCCTATCTGGGCCATTCGCCGGGGCTGGATTTCGAGAGCAAACTGTACTGGAAACCGGACGCGCCGGCCCTGCTGGAGGCGGAGCTGCGCGACCCGAAATACCGCGCCGCAACGCTGGCTCTGGGCGCCAATACCGACCCCTACCAGCCGGTGGAGCGCGACCGGCAGCTGACCCGGCAGATCCTGGAAGTGCTGGCCGATTACCGCCATCCCACCGCCATCGTCACCAAGTCCAACCTGGTTTTGCGCGACCTGGATATCCTGGCGCCGATGGCGGCGGAGGGGATCATCCGGGTGGCGATCTCGGTGACCACGCTGGACCGCGACCTCGCCCGGCGCATGGAACCCCGCGCGCCGACCCCGGCCCGGCGGCTGGAGGCGGTGCGCGAGCTGGCGGCGGCGGGCGTTCCGGTGACGGTGCTGGCAGCACCCATCCTGCCCGCCCTGAACGACCATGAGATCGAGGCGATCCTGGAGGCCGCTGCCGAGGCCGGCGCGGGGGCGGCGGGCTATGTGCTGCTGCGCCTGCCCCATGAGATCAAGGAGCTGTTCGCCGACTGGCTGGCCGAACATTATCCGGACCGCGCCGACCGCGTGATGAGCCTGATGCGCCAGACCAGGGGCGGCAAGCTGTACCAGACCGAATGGGGCCAACGGCAATCCGGAACCGGCCCCTACGCCGACCAGATATCCACGCGCTTCCGCCTGGCCTGCAAGCGCCACGGCCTGAACCACGGCCATCCGCCGGTGGACGAATCCCGCTTCTGCCGCCCGCCAAGGGCGGGGGATCAAATGAGCCTGATATAGGAGTTCAAGCCTGTCGGCATAGCAGTTTGGAGGAATTGAAATGCCTGAAGTGGAAACGGCAGATAAGGCGAACCGGTTTCACGCCTTGCACAAGCGTGGCCGGATATTCGTGCTTCCAAATCCGTGGGATATTGGAACCGCCAAAATTCTTGCCGCCCTTGGTTTTGAAGCTCTGGCGACAACCAGCGCCGGTTATGCCTTCTCGCAAGGGCGCGTCGATTGGGTGGGCGAGGTTGGTCGCGATGAAGCATTAGCGCATGCCCGCGAAATTGTTCAGGCAACCTCGCTTCCAGTTAGCGCCGATCTGGAAAACGGTTTCGGCGAATCGCCGGAAACCGTCGCTGAAACAGTAAAGCTCGCCGCCGCCATGGGATTGGCCGGATGTACCATCGAAGATACCAGCGGTGACCCGGAAAAACCCATTTACGACAAAAACCTTGCGATCGAACGAATTGCAGCCGGAGCCGAGGCCGCGGCAAAGCTGGATCGCCGCTTCATTCTGACCGCAAGAGCAGAAAATTATCTGCACGCTCGACCCGATCTCGATGACACGCTTGAGCGTTTGACCGGCTACGAGGCGGTTGGCGCCGACGTTCTTTACGCGCCAGGGCTTCCCGACCTGGACTCAATCAAGAAAGTTTGCGCCTCCGTCACCAAACCCGTGAATGTCGTCGCGGGCATTGGATTGGCGGGCGTCACACTGGCTGAACTGGAACAGGCCGGCGTAACGCGTGTCAGCGTCGGGTCATCGCTCGCCAGAACGGCTTTGGGGGCGATGCTTGGCGCCGCGCAAGAGATTCGGGATCACGGTACATTTACTGCATTTGAGTCCGCGGCCTCGTTCTCCGAAATCGAGCAACTGATTCGTTCGGGTTCCATCGCGCGGATTAGACAATGAGCCTGATTTAACAGGAAATCCATCCCGGTTCCCTTTGCACGGAGGCTGCTATAGGCTTTTCCGCTTGAAATCATCGGGAAGGGCCGACGGCAAAAATGTCCGTGAATAAAAAGATTTCCCTGGCAATTCTGCTGGTCCTGGCCTTGCCCGTCGGCGGCTGCTGGGTGGTGACGAATCCGGTTTACATCGCGCCCGACTTCACGCCCGCGCCGGTGGCGGATTCCGGGAGGCTGGAAGCCGATGTGCGGTATCTGGCCGGGATCGAGCCGGCAAGATCGAGCCGCCAGCGGGGTTCGCTGGATCGAGCGGCCAGCTATATCACCGAATCCTTCGCGGCGGCGGGCTGCGCGCCCCGGCCACAGATATTCACGGTCGACCATGTCGAATTCCGCAACGTGATCTGCTCGTTCGGGCCCACGGACGCGCCGCGCCTGGTGATGGGCGCGCATTACGATGTTTATGAAAATCCGGGCGCGGACGACAATGCCAGCGGCGTTGCCGGGTTGATCGAGCTGGCGCGCATGATCGGCGCGGAAAAGCCGGTTCTGGAACACCGCCTGGATCTGGTCGCCTTCACCCTGGAGGAACCGCCCCATTTCCGGTCGCAGAGCATGGGCAGCCATGTCCATGCGCGCGGCATCGTCGAGGAAGGCGCGAAGCTGAAACTGATGATCAGCGTCGAGATGATCGGTTTCTATTCCGACGAACCCGGGTCGCAGGCCTATCCCGTGGGCCTGCTGGATTGGATGTATCCCGACAAGGCGAACTTCATCGGGGTCGTCGGGGGGCTGTTCGACCGCTCGTCGGTCGCGCGGGTAAAAAGCCTGATGGCGGTCTCCGACGACCTGCCGGTCCATTCCATCAACGCGCCGGCCCTGGTGACCGGCGTCGATTTTTCCGACCATTGGAGCTTCTGGCAAAACGACCTGCCCGCCCTGATGGTCACCGACACCGCCTTCCTGCGCAACCCGAACTACCACCGATCGACCGATACGCCGGACACGCTGGACTATCGCCGCATGGCGCTGGCCGTGGACGGGCTGTACCAGGTGGCGGTGGGCTATTGAGGCCGGGGATCAGTCGCCGGGCTGCGGGCCGTCATAGCCTTCGATGATGACTAAATCGCCGGTGGAGGCCGCTTTTCGGAACGACATCGCATTCTGATATTCCGGCGAATCGTAACAATCCAGCGCTGTCTGGTAGTCCGGAAATTCGATGACCACATTGCGGGACCGCGAGGATCCTTCCCGCGTTTCGAATGCGCCGGCACGCACGATGAAGCGCGCGCCGTATTTTGAAAAAGCCGCGGCATTGGCCTTTACATATTCCTGGTATGCGTCCGGGTCCGATACATCGACACGGGCGACCCAATATCCCTTGGCCATTTTCACTCCCTCTCAAGATTTGATTTCTTCCATAATTATAGGCCCACGCCGCACCGCAGACAAAGAATTGTCCGGGTTCATTCACAAATTGTTGTAAATTATTAGGAATGTTTCACTTATCCTGACCATCAACCTTTAGTGATTCGCATCGGATTTCATGGAAGACACCGTTCACCTTACAGGCATGGCCTTCGTGATCGTCGCCGCGACATTGTGCGGCGTGGCGATGACGCGCCTGCGGCAACCCGCGATCGTCGGCTATATCATCGCCGGCGTACTATTGGGCCCGTCCGGGTTCGGGTTGGTGACCGACCGCGCCCAGGTAGGCACGTTGGCGGAACTCGGTGTGCTGATGCTGCTGTATTTCATCGGCATGGAGCTGTCGCTGCGCAGCTTCCGCTTTACCTGGCGCATCGGGCTGTTTTCCACGCTGATCCAGATCGGCGCCAGCCTTCTGGCCATGCTGACGGTTCAGCAGCTTATGGGCTGGCCTCTGGAATCCGCCGTGTTTTTCGGCTTCGTGGTCGCGCTGAGCAGTACCGCCGTGGCGGTCAAGATGCTGGATGATGTGGGCGAGTTGCACACCCGCGTGGGCCGCACCGCCATCAGCGTGCTGATCGCGCAGGATCTGGCCGTGGCGCCCATGCTGCTGATCGTGGGCGGATTGTCCGGCGGAGAGTTTCAGTGGGGAGTCGTCTTGAAGGTGGCGGTTTCCGTCGGGCTGCTG
>JAOUMF010000253.1 GCA_029881615.1 Alphaproteobacteria bacterium
GGCCAGCGCCCCGATCACGCCGAAGGCAGCGGCCTCGGTCGCGGTGGCAAACCCCAGATACATCGACCCGATGACGAAAGTAACCAGCAGGATGACCGGGATCAGGAAACGCGCTTCCGCGATCATCACCCTTAGCGTCATGCGCGGTTCGGGGGCCGGCCGCTCGCCGGGTTTCAGGAAATGCCAGCCCACCACATAGGCCATGAACAGGCCCGACAGCACCAGGCCGGGCAGCACGCCGGCCATGAACAGCTTGGAAATGGACTCGTTGATCGTGACGCCATAGACGATCAGCGTCAGCGACGGGGGAATCATCAGCCCCAGGGTCGCGGCGCCGGCCAGCGTACCGATGGTCATGAATTCGGGATAGCCGCGCTTGCGGAGTTCCGGGATCGACATCTTGCCGACCGTGGTCAGAGTCGCGGCCGACGAGCCCGACACGGCGGCGAAAATGGTGCAGCCGATGATATTGGTGTGCAACAGCCCGCCGGGCAGCTTCGCCACCCATGGCGCCAGCCCGCGGAACATGTCCTCGCTGAGCCGCGTTCGAAACAGAATCTCGCCCATCCAGATGAACAGCGGCAGGGCGGTCAGCGTCCAGCTTGACGAAGACGTCCAGATCGTCGTGATCATGGCGTCACCGGCGGGGCGGCTCGTGAACATCTCCATGCCGACCAGCGCAACGCCCAGCAGCGCCAGCGCCACCCAGACGCCGGAGCCCAGCAACAGGAACAGGACGAAAAGAAATACGCCCGTCAGCAGAAATCCGTCTTCCATGTCCGTTC
Organism: Alphaproteobacteria bacterium; assembly: GCA_029881615.1. GTDB lineage: Bacteria > Pseudomonadota > Alphaproteobacteria > UBA8366 > JADFVY01 > JADFVY01. The sequence goes on from JAOUMF010000253.1 coordinate 786, forward strand.
CCTACTCCACCTTGGCCGCGTCGAGTGCTTCTTCGCGGAAATTGGTCTCGCCGGTGAATATCAGGCGAACCAGATTATCCCACAGCGCAATGGCGACCAGAATGGTGCCTATGGCCATGGCGAGTTGAGGTATCCAGATCGGCGTGGCGTCCTGGCCCTGGCTGATGTCGTTCAGTTTGTACGACCAGTATGTGCCCTTGACGGCATAGCGCGCGAAATAGGTGGCCAGGCCCGCACCGACCAGAAGGCACCAGCCCTCGCCCCAATGCCGCCAGCGGCCCAGATTGTTCAGCAGCAGCCCGACCCGGATATGCGCCCCGTGGTTCAGCGCATAAGGCAGCGCGAAAAAGGATGAAGCCGCCATGCAGTAGCCTGCATAGCTGGTAGAGCCGGGGGCTTGAAACCCGAACCAGCGCGCCGCCATCTGCAGCACGATGATGCCCAGAATTGCGAGCATGAAGAACGCGCTCAACACACCGGATCCCAAATAGACCGTGTCGAGAAATTTCCGGATCTTTCCGCCCATAGCCATCATCGGTCTTGTCCCGCTGGAGATAAAAAGCTTCGAATAAAGAGGCGGGCGGCGCGCCGGCAATGACGCGCCGCCCGATCGGCTAATGTCTTACTTCGCGTTGTAGGCCTTGACGATGGCCGCGCCCTCGGCGCCCGCCGCATCGGACCACTCCTTGGACATGGTTTCGCCCATCTTGGCGAGTTCGGCCTTCAACTTGTCGCCCGGGGGGATAACCGTCATGCCGTTGGCGGCAAGCTGGGTGGTGTACCAACCGGTCAGTTCACGCGCGCGGGTCGTTCCCGCGGCCTCGGCCAGCATGGCCGACGACTTCAGGCAGTTCTTCGCGTGATCGGACAGGCCGTTATAGGCATCCTTGTTGGCGAAGACATAATTGCGCGGCAACCAGGCCTGGGTGTCGTAGAAGTGGGACAGTTGCTCCCAGACTTTCTTGTCATAGCCGGTCGAGCCCGACGAAATGAAGGCCTCGGCGACGCCGGTGGCCAGCGCCTGGCTCAGCTCGGCGGCCTCGATCTGGACCGGCAGCATGCCGCCCAGTTCGGCCAGACGGGCGGTCGCCGCGTTATAGGCGCGGAACTTGATGCCCTTCATGTCGGCGACGCTGTTGATTTCCTTCTTGAAATACATTCCCTGCGGCGGCCAGGGCACACCATAGAGCAGCACCATGTTCTGCTCGTCGAGAATCTTTTCTAGGGTCGGGCGGGCCGCGGCGTAAAGCTTGTCCGAGGCATCAAAGGACGAGGCCATGAAGGGCACGGAATCGACACCGAAGAGCGGGTTTTCATTCTGATGCGCCGACAGCAGACGCTCGCCGATCGGGGCCTGCCCGGTCTGCACCGCGCGCTTGATCTCGCCGCCCTTGAACAGCGAACCGCCGCCATGCACGACGATTTCCAGCTCGCCACCGGTGCAGATGCCGACCGCCTTCGCGAACAGCTTGCCGTTTTCGGTGTGATAGTTGGAATCCGCATAGGCCATGGGCATGTCCCATTTTTCCCCCGCCATCGCGGCGTGAGAGGCGAACGCCATGCCGGCCAATGCCGACAGACCAAATAGCTTCTTCATGAGTAGATCTCCCTGTATTTCTGAAGCGGTTTCGGGTGGTGAAACTTGTTAGCCGTCAAATTATCTATCGAAACGTCCTACTTTGTAGGGGGTCATGTCAATATTCGGCCTGTTGCCGCCGATCATATCGGCGATCAACCGGCCGGTTTTAGGCCCCATTGTCAGGCCCAGATGCTGCGCGCCGAAGGCGAACACCACGCCGGGCGCCCTGGGCGACGGACCGATCAGCGGCAGGCTGTCGATGGTGGAAGGCCGGTGGCCCAGCCAGCTATCCTCGCTCTCCCAGGTCAGCGCGGGGTAAAGCTTGCGGATGCGGCGCCTGAACAGCTCTATCGGGGCCCTGGAGGCGGGGGCGTCCAGCCCGCCGAATTCGACCAGCCCGGCGCAGCGCAAGCCCGCTTCCATCGGCGTCGCCAGGAATTTGGCGTCGGCCAGCATATAGGGATGGGGCGGCACGATGCTGGGACCGCGCAGCCACAGATGATATCCGCGCTCGGTTTCCAGCGCCGGTTCATGGCCCAGCGCGCGCGCCAGCCTGGCCGACCAGGCGCCGGTGGCAATCACCACGCGGTCGGCCTCGATCCTCTCGCCATCGACGACCACCGCGGCGCGCCCGTCGTCGAGCGGCAGGATTTCCGATATCTCTCCCTGGCGCCGATGGCCGCCCTGCCCGGCGAACCAGGCCGCCAGATCGGCCACGTAACGGCCAGGGTCGGTAATCCAGCCATAACCCTTGAAGGTGGCGGCGAAGGAATAGGCCGGGCCGATATTGGGGTCGATTTCCAGCAGCGTATCGCGATCGCGTTCCTCCCACTCGAAGCCGTGGGTCTTGCGCAGGGCAAAACCGAAACCATCGTCCCGGAAGGCCGCACGATCGGGATAGAAGTAACTGTATTCGCCGGTGGTGATCCAGCGCTCGGCCGGGGTGCCACGGGCCAGCGCCTGGTGCTGTTCCAGCGTATCGTCGACCAGCGGCAGCAATGCCCGCGCGATGGCTTCCACGCGGTCGCGCCGGCCGCTACGCAGATAGGGGATCAGCCAGGGCAGCAATTTCGGCAGATAGGACCAGCGCATGAACAGCGGCCCGTCCGGATCGAACAGCATTTTCGGCGCCTTCATCCAGACACCTGGCGTGGGCACCGGCACCACCGCGCAGCGCGCCAGGATACCGGCATTGCCGTACGAGGTCTGGCCGGACTCGCCCGACGCTATGCGATCGATAATGGTGACGTCATGGCCGTCGCGGCGCAGCCATTCGGCCGTCGAGACACCGGTGATCCCGCCGCCGGCAACGATGATGTTCAGCTTGTCCGTCATCGCCCGTCTTCCGTTCAGCTACCCTGTTATATCGTTGCGCATGACGTTGTCATTTTGTCGATAAATTGTCAACGTCTTCATCCCGCGTAATTTACGCCACCCATTCGCTAACCGGCGCCGCCGCGTCCTGCAGCGGTTGTGCGATCACATCCACCAGGGTCGGGCCGTCGGTGGCGATGGCCGCCTTCAGCGCCGCCTCCAGATCGCCCGGCTCCTCGACGCGCCAGCTTTTCAAACCATAGGCCGCGGCCACCGCCGCATGATCGGTGCGGGTGAAATCGACCGAGTAATAGCGCTCGCCGAAGCCCGACTTCTGGCCCGCCTTGATCCAGCCGAAGACGCTGTTGGAAAACACCACGAAGGTAATCGGCAAACCCAGGCGCACGACCGTTTCGAACTCGCCGACGGAAAAGCCGAAGCTGCCGTCGCCCATCACCGAAACCACCTTGGCGTTGGGCCGGCCGACCTGCGCGCCGACGGCGCCGCCCATCGAATAGCCCAGCGCGCCATGGGCACGGTTCGAGAAGAACTGCCGCCCCGGCCGCCGCAATTCGTAATAGGCCGAAAAATAGGGACAGGGCGTGCCCGGATCGGCGACCACCACCGCGTCATCGGGCAGCAGCCGGTTCAGCGTCGCGACCACCCGTTCCGGCAGAATCGGCTTGTCGCCGCTTTGCGCCAGCGGCAAGAAAGCCGCCGCCTTGGTTGCCTTGGCCCTGGCGGCGATGTCGGCGCCTCCGAAGGCGCGGGTCTCGCCGCTGTCCGCCAGCGCCTTGTTCAGCGCCGCCAGGGCGAGGCGCGCATCGGCGCAGATCGCCGCCTCGGTCTGGTAGTTCGCCCCGATCGCCATGGGGTCGGCATCGATATGCAGAATGCGCACGCCCGGCGGCGGGCTGCGCCAGCGTTCCGTGGTCACCGATCCCGCCCGGCAGCCGAT
>JAOUMF010000254.1 GCA_029881615.1 Alphaproteobacteria bacterium
CAGCAGCACCATCGGCGGCATTTTCAGCATCATTGTGCTGATCGTTGCCGCGCCGTTGCTGGCCCGGGTTGCCTATGATTTCGGGCCGCCCGAATATTTCGCTCTGTCGCTGTTCGGCCTGTCGATGCTTGCCTCGATCAGCGGTGAATCTGCCTTCAAGAATTTGCTGGGCGGAGCCTTTGGCGTGCTGCTTGCGACCGTCGGCATGGATTTCACCACCGGCGTGGATCGCTTCACCTTCGGTTTCTGGGAGTTGAGCGAAGGAGTTCATTTCATCCCGGTCATGATAGGTTTGTTCGCGGGCTCGGAGTTCCTTACCCAGGCTGGCAGCCTGGACCGCAAGGTGGTTCGCGCGGCAATCGATGCGGTCAAACTACCCAGTTGGGCCGATTTCCGCGGAACGCTTTCAACGGTGGCACGCTCCTGCGGCATTGGTGCTTTCATCGGGCTGCTGCCGGCCGAGGGCGGCACTGTCGCGGCCATGATCGGCTATAACGAGGCCAAACGCTGGGCCAAGGACAAGTCAATGTTCGGCAAGGGCGACATTCGTGGTGTCGCGGGGCCGGAAACCGCCAATAACGCCGCCACCGGGGCGGCCATGGTGCCGACCCTTGCGCTGGGTATCCCGGGTAGCGCGACAACGGCAGTTATCCTGGGTGCGCTGCTGATGCATGGGCTCAGGCCCGGGCCGCATCTGTTCAATGAAACGCCGACCCTGCTTTATGGCATTTTCATCGCGATGCTGTTGGCCAATTTGATGTTCCTGGGGTTGGGCCTGATGGGCGCCAAGCTTTTCGCGCGGGTTACCCTGATCCCGACCCGGTTTCTCTGGCCCGCTGTGTTCATCCTGGCCTGCATCGGTTCTTATGCGCTGGAACAGGCGATCATGGATGTGTGGATCATGATAATCGCGGGGCTGGGCGGATTTTTCCTGAAACGTTTCGGCTTTTCCGCGGCCCCCATCATCATGGGGTTGATCCTGGGCGAGTTGGTGGAAAACAGCCTGAAGCAGTCATTGATCATTTTCGATCATAACTGGTTCGGTTTCCTGGAACGCCCGATCGTCGTCGTCTTCATCCTGCTGACAGCCGCAAGCTTCGCCATGCCGGTGGTCGCGGGATATCGTGACCGGCTGCGCGCGAAAATGCCACCATCCGCCGATATTCCCGGCGATTGAGAAAAAGCGGAAAATTTATATGAGCGAACCTGTTAACACACCCGATATTGGCGCCTTTGGGCGGATGCTCGGCTTTCGCATCATGGAATGGAGCGATGGTTACGTGCGCATGGAGATGGACCTGAGGCCGGAACATCTGAACCGCAGCGGCGTTTTGCATGGGGGGATCATTTCGACCCTTCTTGATACCGCCTGCGGTTATTCGGGTACATGGTGCAGCAAGAAGGGCAATGTGCGCTGGGCCGTCACGGTCAATCTGACTACCAACTTCACCGGACAGGCGAAGACTGGCACGGTCACCACGATCGCACGCAAACGCGGCGGTGGACGCAAGATCTTCTTCTCCAGCGCCGAGGTGCTGGACGAAAAGGGGCAGATTCTGGGGTTCGGCGATAGCGTTCAGCGATACAGGACCGGTTGCGAGGACCCGGAAGGGATCCCTTACCAGCCGCCTGGCTGAATATGAGAGTCGACCGTATAGAGGCGAGTGTTCACGCCGTAGCCAGCAAAATTCCCTTGCTGGATCAAGAGATAGAGGACTACCGGGACGGTCCGCCGCGTCCGTTCGTGGTTTGCCGGCTTACCACGGACGATGGCCGGGTGGGGTATGGGTTCACTGGCCGGTTCCTGGCGCGCCAAGTGGTCCGGGCGCTGAAGGAAGACGTGTTGCCGGTGGTGCGCGGGATGAGTGCAACGGATCCGGAGGTCGTACAACAGGCACTGCTGGGCAAGCTGAACCCACGGAATATGACGGGCGTCATCATGGCCGCGGCCTCCGCGTTGGACATCGCGTTGTGGGACCTCAAGGGACAGGCCGAAGGGCGCAGTGTCGCCAACCTTCTGGGCGGTACGGGGCGATCGGTGCCGGTCTATCTGACTTTCGGCATGCCGCAATATGACCGTGAAAAACTGGCCGAAGCCGCGCGACAGGCAGTGGGCAACGGATATCGGCTGTTGAAAATGGTTGTGGCGGTCGATCTGGGAGGTTGGCAAGAGGACGCGTGTCGAATTCAGGCCGTGGCAGACGCGGTCGGAAACAAGGCCGAGATCATCATCGATGCCAATGAGGGGTTCAGTGAAGAGCATGCCCGGCTTCTCGCGCGCGAAGTCGCGGACTGCCCGATTGCCTGGTTTGAAGAGCCGGTTCACGGAAACGACCCGGCCACGTTGGCGCGGTTGCGTGAGGATACAGGTATACGGACCGGCGCCGGACAGATGGAGGCCGATCCGCGAATTTTCCAGATGTTGCTGGAACAGGGGGCGGTGGATGTGCTCCAGCCCAATGTTCTTTATTGCGGCGGTTTCACCAGGGCGATGCAGATTGCTCGCCGGGCAGAAAACATGTCGGTTCGAATTGCGAATGGTGCCGGTTGGCCGTTGATAAACATGCATTTGATTGCAGGAGCCGCCAATGGCTGGCTGCTGGAACATCATGTTGCACAGTCCGGCATTGAGAGTGCACTGTTTGTTGACCAGCCGTATCCTGTTGACGGAAGCCTCACAATACCGGAAAAACCGGGACTGGGATTGCAGATGAATCAGTCCGGCCTGGACGCGACCAGACTGGAAGATTGAGCGAAACAAACAAGAGGTAATGAAACTCGTGTCGGACAATCTGTATGAGCTTTTCGCGCGCCGCTTCCCCAAGGACCGAAAGACGGTCTTCATGGAGACGCTTACTGGCGACCGGTTTACATACGCGGATCTGGAATCCATGAGCGCGCTTTATGCCGGGATGCTGCTGGAGCTGGGCGTGGAACCGGGTGACCGGGTTGCGGTGCAGGTGGAAAAAAGCCCCGAGGCGATAATTCTTTACCTCGCGACGCTACGCGCGGGGGCAGCCTTCCTGCCGCTGAACACGGCCTATACCGGGGCCGAGATGGAGTATTTTCTGGCCGATTCAGAACCGCGCATCGTGGTTTGCCGGCCTGATGACGAGGCGACGATAACGCCACTGGCGGAAGCCGCGGGCTGTGCCCATACGCTGACGCTTGACGCCGACGGGGGCGGAAGCTTTTCCGAGCGCGCATCCGCCGCACATGCGATCGAAGGTGTTGTTCCTCGCGACATGAAAGACCTGGCGGCGATTCTCTATACCTCGGGCACGACCGGGCGTTCCAAGGGCGCCATGTTGACGGTGGAAAATCTGTGGTCGAACGCCAACACATTGTGTGAGGCGTGGGCTTTCACGGCTGAAGACGTGCTACTGCATGCGCTGCCAATTTTTCATGCGCATGGGCTGTTCGTTGCCATTAACTGCGTGCTGGTCAGCGGGTCGCGGATGGTGTTCATGCCGAAGTTCGATGCGGCCGAGGTTCTGCGGGCACTGCCGCGCTGCAGCGTGATGATGGGGGTGCCGACTTTCTATACACGGTTGCTTTCCCACCCGGATTTCACGGCGGAAACCTTCAAGGGGCGGCGGTTGTTTATCTCCGGCTCGGCGCCGCTGCTGGCCGAGACCTGGAATGAGTTTCATGAGCGTACCGGCCATCGGATTCTCGAGCGTTATGGCATGACCGAGACCGTCATGAGTTCGTCGAACCTGCTGGAGGGTGAGGACGGTCGCATTCCGGGCAGTATCGGCAAGCCGTTGCCAGGTGTCGAGTTGCGCGTAGTGGATGAACATGGCGAAGAGCTGCCGGCGGGCGAGACTGGCATGTTGGAAGTGCGCGGCCCCAATGTGTTCAAGGGTTATTGGCGCATGCCCGATAAAACCAATGCCGAGTTTCGTCCGGACGGGTTCTTTATCACCGGTGACATGGCGCGCTACGACGAGAATGGGTTCTTGTATCTGGTCGGCCGCTCAAAGGACCTGATCATCACCGGCGGCTTCAACGTATATCCCAAGGAGGTCGAGGAAGAGCTCGACGCGATGGACGGCATAGCCGAATCGGCGGTGGTCGGCGTGCCTGACGCTGACTTTGGCGAGCGTGTGATCGCCGCGGTAAAACCGGCCGACGAACCGCCCTCGGAGGACGAGATCATCGCGAAACTGAAGGAACGACTGGCGGGCTACAAGGTGCCCAAGCAAATCTATTTCGTCGACGAACTGCCGCGTAACGTCATGGGCAAAGTGCAAAAGAACATTCTGCGCGAACGTTACGGATCGTGAGCAATCCAACGAGCGAGGGTAACTGAGGCTCCTGGCTTGATAGCTCGGCGGCGCGGTTCGAAGAACGAGGCCGCGCCATGCCCTGTCGTTTAATGTACGAGTTCGCCCTGTTGCTCGATGATCGCCTGACGGACGCCGGTCCAGGTGTTTTCTTTACACACCTTCAGCGCCTGTTCCAGGCCAAGATAATGCACCAGCGTGCTGGCGTATTGCTGGTCGCGTTTGGTCTTGCGGTTCGATGCGGTTTTCGTAGGAAAAGCAGCTGTAATCATTGGTTCCACCCCGTATTGCAAATGATGCCCGATGCCGGGCCTTGTACGGGGAAAAGCTGCAAACAGCGTGCCAA
>JAOUMF010000255.1 GCA_029881615.1 Alphaproteobacteria bacterium
GGGCGGGCGCTTCGCCATCGTGAACTGGCACGCCCGACCGCGCGAGGAAACGCCAGTGCTGGGCGAACCCCGCGGCCCGCGCACCGATCTGCGCATGACGCCCGAACAGACCCGTGCTGTGGTCGAGCCAGCCGGGTTCGAACTGGATGAACTGGTAGAGCTACCGCCCTACCACTACGGGGCGGTGTTCAGGCATACAACGGACTAACCGTCTATCTGGTTCACAACTGCGAATGCACCGCCAGCCCGACCACGATCAGCATCGAGGTAGCCATGACCATGTTGATCGCCCGCTGTATCGAGGCGGCGAGATCCAGGCGGCGCAGGGTCACGCCGGCCCACAGCCAGGCCAGGTGGATCGGGATCCAGATGACGTTCAGGATCAGGATCTTGATCAGGGTTTCGCTCACCAGCGCCTCGGGCATGAAGGCGAAGCCTGAAAACAGCGCCGTGTTGACCGCATAGGCCTTGGGGTTGATCGGCTGCAGCGCCAGCCCGTTCCACAGGCCGGGCGCCCGCTCGGAATGGATGAAGGCGACCCTGGACCCGGCGAAGGCGATCTTGGCCGCCAGCCACAGCAGATAGGCCGCAGACCCCCAGAGCAGGATGGCCCGCAGCCAGGGAAACGACAGCACCGTCGCCGCCACGCCCGAGATCACCAACCCGGCAACCAGATTGTTCCCGGCCCACAGCCCGGTCACATAGGCCAGGCCGGCACGGTATCCGAATCCCGAGCCGACACCAGCGGTGGAAAGGACGCCGGGGCCCGGCGTAACGATCAGGAAAAATACGGCTGCGGCAAATTCAAGCATCGGCGTTGTTAACCGGCGGACGCTTGACGATCAATGAGAAAAAGACAATCGGGTCCGACAGGATGACTATTTCATAGCCGGGGCGGCGTGCCCACGCCCTCGGCCAGATATTCGCGCGACAGCTTGTAATAGAGCTCGGCCAGGCGATCGATTTCGGCATGTTCGGCTTGCGTCAGCTTGCGCATGAATTTCGCCGGGCGGCCGGCCCATAACTCGCCGCTGGGCACGCGCTTGCCGGGCGTCACCAGGGCGCCGGCGGCGACCATGGCGTAGCTTTCCACCACGGCGCCGTCCATCACGCAGGCATTCATGCCGACGAAGCTGTCTGGCTCCAGGATGCAGTCGTGCAGCAGCACCATATGGCCGATGGTGCAGCGGTCGCCGATCAACGTCCCCTGCCCCTTGCTGGAGACATGGATGACGCTGCCGTCCTGCAGGTTCACCTTCGCGCCGATGCGGATGATATTGACGTCGCCGCGCAGCTGACAGCCGAGCCAGATGCTACTGCCCGCCCCAACCTCGATATCGCCCATCAGGTTCGATCCCGGCCCGACGAAGGCGGTCGGGTCGATCCGGGGCATGACACCCCGGAAGGGCGAAAGCGTTACCGACATGGCGTGATTTCTCTCTCTCGTTTTCCGTAACAGGTCATCATCAGTCAGACAGGCGGCCTATCCAGAATAGTAAGTCGCGGCCAGATCGCCGGCCAATTCTTCTTCCGCAAGCGCGCCTCGTACTGATCGCGCCGCCGGAAACCTTGCGGAGTCGGGCGCAGTACCAGGTCCACCAAATCGTCGATGCCGTGGGCCGCGACCAAATCGAGCCCGCCAGCCCCATTCAGCCTGACCGCCACGCCGGTGGCCGTCTCCAGCCAATGGCGCATGGCATCGACAGTGGAAAGGTATGGGGCGTCGCCGTTGCGGAGATGCATGCGCGCCTGATTCCGCACGCTCCAGGGAAAGCCGGGCGCGGTATCGATCAACACTGCTTCAAATTCCTGCTCGCGGTCGCGGCCGATATCGCCGGGATCGAAATACAAAACATCTATATCGTCCAGTTCGGTCAGCGTTTCACGACCGTGCAGGGCGTCCCAAACGGCATTGCGGACGAATCCAGCTCCAATCCAGCAATCGGGCAATTCGAGCGCGGAAACAAAAGCAAGAGCCTCCATCCGCCACGCATCGGACTGAATCAGCCGGATGATATCATCAGCGCCGCGGATGTCTCCGGTCACTTGCCCCACTCCTCACGGGAACAGCGCTTCCTGTTCCAGCCCCATGACTTCCGGCAGGCCGCACATCGCGTTCATGTTCTGGATCGCCTGGCCGGACGCGCCTTTCACAAGATTGTCGAGGACCGAAACGATAATCGCCCGCCCCGGCGCGCGGTCGGGGAAGACGCCGATCAGGCAATGGTTCGATCCCCGCACGTCGCGGGTCGCCGGCGACCGGCCGGCGGGCAGCACATGAACGAAGGGCTCGCGGTCGTAGCGCGCGGCCAGCGCCACCCGCAGATCGTCGACATTGGCGCCGGCGGCCAGCGAGACATAGATCGTCGCCAGAATGCCCCGGTTCATGGGCATCAGATGGGGCGTGAAGGTGACAGTTACGGGTTTGCCGGCGGCGACACCAAGCTCTTGCTCGATCTCGGGCGCGTGCCGGTGGGTGCCAACGGCATAGGCGTGGATGCCCTCGCTGACTTCGGTATGCAGGCTGCCCTGCTTTTCCGCCCGCCCGGCGCCGCTGACGCCCGACTTGGCGTCGATGATGATGCCTTCGTGGGAGATCAGCCCGGCCTCCAGCAGCGGCATCAGCGGCAGTTCGGAAGTCGTGGTGTAACAGCCCGGATTGGCCACCAGCCGCGCCCCGGCGATATCGTCCCGGTAGAACTCGGTCAGGCCGTAGACCGCCAGTTTTTGCAATTCGGGCGCCTGATGCTCGCCGCCATACCACTGGGCGTAGGTGGCGGTGTCGCGCAGCCGGAAATCGGCCGACAAATCACAGACTTTTAGACTGTCCGGCAGAGAGGCGATCACCTTCTGGGTGGTCGCGTGCGGCAAGGCGCAGAAGACGAAATCCAGCTTGCTCCAGTCCGCGTCATCAATGCTCACCATGTCCGGCAGGGTCAGCCGCGCCAGATGCGGAAACACATCGCCGATCGGCTTTCCGGCATGACGGTCGGCGGTCAGCAGCGCGATCTCGACGCCGGGATGACGCACCAGAAGACGCACCAGTTCCGCCCCCGTGTAACCGCTGGCTCCGAGAATACCGACTTTCAATTTCGTTGTGCCTGTCATGACTCACTCCTAACCGAATTCCGCAAAATAAAAAAGGCGCCCCGGCGGGGACGCCCATGGCGACCTGAATAACCGGAGACTCAGCGTCGCGCCGTCAGACGGCGGGCCACGGGGAATTCATATCGTCGGAGCTCTCTCATACACATTGAATGCCATGTTTCGGACAGCAAGGCAATCATATCTTCCCACCCGCGCCGGCCGCGACGCGGTTACGCCCGCGGTTCTTGGCTTCGTAAAGCATCGCATCGGCCTGCTTCATCAGGGATTCCGGCTGATCGTCGCGGGACGGCACAATGCTGGCGACTCCCGCGCTGATACTGACTTTCGGGGTTACGTTCGACCAGGCGTGAGGAATATCCAGGCCCTCCACCGCCGCCAGCAGCCGGCTGGCGATGGCTTGCGCGCCTTCAAGGTCCGTTCCGGGCAGCAGGCAGGCAAACTCCTCGCCGCCATAGCGCGCCACCAGATCGCCGGGACGCGTGGGTATGCCGGCCAGCGCGCGGGCAATCCGGCGAATGCAATCGTCGCCGGCGGAATGTCCATAATTGTCGTTGAATTCCTTGAAACGGTCGATATCCATCATGATCGCCGACAGGGGCACATGCATGCGCTCGCAGCGCCGCCATTCCTGATCGAGATGCTGATCGAACCGCCGCCGGTTGGCGATCTCGGTCATGCCATCGGTCATGGTCAGCGCTTCCAGCCGGTCCCGCTGCAGTTTAAGCTGCAAAAGATTGCGCACGCGCAGCTTCACAATGGCCGGCCGGAACGGCTTGGCGATGTAGTCGGCGCCGCCGATGGCAAGCCCCTTTTCCTCGTCCGCCTCGCTATCCAGGGACGTAATGAAGATTACCGGAACATCCCTGGTATCCTCGTCGGATTTCAACCTGCGGCAAATCTCGAACCCGTCCATGTCGGGCATCATGATATCGAGCAGGATAATATCGGGAAGTAACCGGCGGGCCAGTTCCAGCCCCTTGCGCCAGTCAGTGGCGAAAATGATATTGTAATCGTCAGCCAGAATTCCGTTCAACGATTTGATGTTGGCGGGAATGTCGTCGACTATCAGAATACGCGGCCGGTCCTCGCGACCGCCATTTTGGGGCATATCATCGCTCACTTGCGAAAATCCTCGGCAAGGCGCGACAATATCTGCCGGGCATTGGAGAACTGCAACGCATCGATATTCGCGCCGATCTCCTCCAGGGCCCGATCCATCCCGTGACCCGCCAGCACATCCACAAGCATGGCAAAATTCCTTTCGGCATCCATATCCTGATCTTCAAGCATATCAAGAAGCGTGCCGAGCAGCCGTTCAGCCTGTCCCCTGTTGAAATTTCCCTGTCTCGCGGCGGCGCGCACGCGGTCGTCGCGAACGGTGACACCGGCGGCGCCGATCGCCGCGACTATCGCATCCAGTTGCGCGCGCAATTCGACGAGACGCTCCGCCAGCCCCTCGTCGCCGCCAACGATGGCCCGTTCAAGATCCGCCGCCACACCCGACAGCGCGTCCGCG
>JAOUMF010000256.1 GCA_029881615.1 Alphaproteobacteria bacterium
TCCATTTTCTGGGACTGCCGCGCCCGCTCCTCCGCCAGTTTGAAGGCGGTGATATCCTCGACCAGCGAAAACATTCCCACGACGGTCCCGCCGGGCGCCTTGTGCGGCAGATAAGTTGCGCGGATATCGCGCGTCACGCCATCGGGATAAGTCAGCCGATCCTCGAACACTATCGAGTGGCCTTCGCGTACCTGACGGAACCGTTCTTCGAACGAGCCGTAGTTGCCATGGTGTATATCCGATACCCGCCGGCCAAGAATATCCTCCAGCTCGCGCGCATACCATTCGCAACAGCGCCTGTTGGCGAATTTATAGCGGCCATCCCCATCCACATAGACGATCAGCACGGGAAGATTGTCGGTGATAAGCACCAGCCGATCGCTATATTCGCGCAAGGCATGCTCTGCTGTCTTCCGCTCGCTAATATCGTGGATAAAAAAGTAATAACCGACGACCGAGCCGTCGGACCCGAAGGCGGGAACGGAAACCCGTAGAACATGGCGCGTGACACCATCGGGATATGCGATCGTGATTTCATGCTCGGTTCGCTCGCCCGACAGGACCGCCCGAATCCATGGCTCAATCGCCTTGTAATCTGCCGGAGAATCAATTTCGGCCTGCCGATGCCCTATGATGTCTTCACGAGGGCGTGCCATCCATTCGCCGAGAACATTGTTACACCAGACGAACCGCTCTTCACGATCGACGAGCCCAACCGAGATCGGCAGATTATCGGTCACCAGACGAAGCTGTTCCTCACTCTTGCGCAGCGCGTCCTCGGCCTCGCGCTTCTCCGGGGCTTCCCTTTTCAGAGCTTCATTTGAACTCCGGCGTTCCGCCGTCCGTTCCCTTACGCGTTCTTCCAGCGATCCATGCGAACGGCGCAATTCCCGTTCCATTCGCCTTTGCTCGGTCAGATCCTGGAGAATTCCTGTTGACCAGATCATGCGGCCATTGCCGTCGAGGGTCGGTTCGGCTACCGCTCGCACATTCAGAACGCGATCGTCTGGACGCAGCAAACGATACTCCACGTCATAGCCACAGTTCCGACCGCGGTTTTCAAACACTGTTTGTTCGATGCGACCGCGATCTTCAACATGAATCCGATCGAGCCACGCCTGCGTGCAGTTCATGATGGTCCGATACTCATCGACGGTCACGCCGTAAATGCGCGCCAATTCCTCCGTGCAATCGGCACAGCAATCGGCAATTTCGTCCCACTCCCAGTAACCGAACCCCGCCATTCGGCCAACGCGCTCGAAAAAATTTCTCGATGAATTTCCCGCCGCTGTTTTCTGTAACCGGTTCAGTTCCACAGCCGGCATCAGCACCACCTCGGCAACGCCATTGCCGCCAATTCCCAGCGGTTGCCTATCGCCTCTGACACGTGCAATGGTATCGGCTAGATCACCCGCCGCCTCTTTGACACTGATGGTCCGCATGAATTTCCCTCCCGAATTTCCACGCACTATAGATCTGGTTCGAACCACTGGTTGTGGCAAGTGCGCACCTGTCAGAGGGTTTTCCATGACAACCCCGACGGCATCCTGATGGAGCTCTGGATTCCGATAACGATTTTCGCGGCATTCATGCAGAATGCGCGCTCGGCTCTGCAAAAACATCTGAAGGGTCGACTGACCACGCTCGGTGCGACTTATGTGCGATTCCTCTATGCCACCCCTTTTGCGCTTGCCTATCTGGCGGGACTGCATCTGGTCGGCGGCTTGCCGCTACCGGCGCCGAACCAGACCTTTCTGATCTACGTCGCATTTGGCGGGGTCTCGCAGATCGCCTTCACTTTCCTGCTTTTGTGGCTGTTTTCATTTCGTAATTTCGCAGCCGGCACGACATTTTCCAAAACCGAAGTCGTGCAGATCGCTGTCCTGGGTTTTCTGGTATTGGGCGATACTTTGACCCTGGCCAGCGGTGCGGCTATCTTGTTGGCGGCATTCGGCGTCGTGGTGCTGTCGGCGGCTCAGACCAACGTTACACTGGCGACCCTGCTCACCAGCCTGACCGAAAAATCAACCTTGATCGGACTGGCCAGCGGCGCATTCCTGGGGGCGTCCGTGGTATTTTTCCGGGGCGCGGCATTATCGCTGGATTATCCTGGTTTTCTGATGGCTGCGGGATTCACGCTGGCCATGGCGCTGATATTCCAGACCGTTATCATGGGCCTGTACCTGGCCTGGCAGGAACCGGCCACGTTGAAAGCCGTCGTGGTGCACTGGCGCTGGTCGATGGCCGTCGGCGTTACCGGGATGCTGGCCTCTGTCGGCTGGTTCACCGCCTTCACCCTGGAGAACGCCTCCTATGTCCGCGCTGTCGGCCAGATCGAACTGATCTTCACCTTCGCCGCCTCGATCTTCTTCTTCCGGGAAAAGACCAACGGCAAGGAGGTGCTGGGCATCCTGCTGGTGGCGGCGGGCATCATCCTGCTGATCCTGACGCGGTAAGTATCCTTACACCGCTTCGAATTCCGGTTGGTAAAGCGCCCGCCCTTTGGGCAATTCCACATCCCCCAGCGCAAGGGCCATGAAGGCCTCGTCGGGGGCATCGTAAGCGCATGAGATGCCATGGCGGCTGGCAGGGGCAAAGCCGAAACGAGGATAGAAACCCGGATGGCCCAGCACGACGACGCCGCGATAGCCGAGTTCCCGGCAGTCTTCCAACCCGCGGCGCACCAAAGCGCTGCCAATACCCTTCCCTTGCCATTCGGGACGCACCGCCATCGGCGCAAGCCCAATCATGCGAGTTGCCGCGCCGCCGGGTTCCATCGCAATGTCGGTGAACAGGATATGACCGACGATCTCACCCTCGACATCGGCCACCAGCGACAGGACGAACTTGCCGTTCTCGCGCAGCGTATCGACCAGCGCTGCTTCCGCCCCGGTTTCGAAGGCCGCCTCGTTCACCGCGCGCACAGCCAGGATGTCGGATGGCGTTTCGTGGCGGATGTCCAGATTATTCATTTAATCATTCGCCGCCCGAATCGCCCCGATAACCGCGTCGGTAACCTGGGCGGTGGTGGCGTTGCCACCGAGATCGCGCGGCATCACTTCACCCGCGGCCGTGACGCGCTCAATCGCTGTCATCAGGCGGCCGGCGGCGGCCTTTTCGCCGAGATGGTCCAACATCATCTGCGCGCTCCAGAAGGAACCGATGGGGTTGGCAATGCCCTTGCCCATGATGTCGAATGCGGAGCCGTGGATCGGTTCGAACATCGAGGGGTAATCGCCCTCGGGCCGCAGATTCGCGGTCGGCGCGATACCCAGGCTTCCCGACAACGCCGCCGCCAGGTCCGACAACACGTCGGCATGCAAATTGGTGGCGACGATGGTGTCCAGGCTCTTCGGGTTCAGCACCATGCGCGCGGTCATGGCGTCGACCAGCATCTTGTCGGTGGTGACGTCCGGATAGTCGCCCTTGATATCTTCGAACACCGCGTCCCACATCACCATGCCGTGACGCTGGGCGTTCGATTTGGTGACCAGCGTCAGTTGCTTGCGCGGGCGCGACCGCGCCAGTTCCAGCGCGAAACGCTGAATGCGCTCCACCCCGTCCCGGGTGAAGACCGAAACGTCGACACCAACCTCATGCGGGTGCCCCTGATGGGCACGGCCGCCGACGCCGGCATATTCGCCCTCGGAATTCTCGCGCACGATGACCCAGTCGAAATCGCCCGGCCCCACATCGGCCAGCGGACATTTGACGCCGGGCAGCACCCGGGTCGGCCGCACATTGGCGTACTGGTCGAAGCCCTGGCAGATGTTCAGGCGAAACTGCCACAGGGTGATATGGTCGGGAATGCGCGGGTCACCGGCCGATCCAAAATAGATCGCATCGAAGGGCTTAAGCAAGTCGCGCCCGTTATCGGGCATCATCTGCCCATGTTCCATGTAATAGTCGGCGCCCCAGGGAAAGGTTTCCACCTCGAAAGCAAAGCCGCCCTCACGCTCGGCCAGCGCATGAAGAACCTCCACGCCCGCCGCGATGACCTCTGTCCCGATGCCATCTCCCGGCACGGCGGCGATTTTATATGTCTTCATTTCCGGAAATTCCCCCAAGGTTGCAAGAGGCAAACGCGCCCAACGCACTTGTATACAATGCTGTGAAAAAAGGGCAAGCCCTTGCAGTTTCTCGGAGCTCGTATCACTCTCCCGTTTGTTGCATAACAGTCCATAAGTAATCCTTGGCAATTGCGCAGCAACCGGAAATCGACGCGCCCGACGCCAGACAAGCCGCAATTCTTGTAGACAAGATGCAGCCCGTTCCCCGCATGGACCTGGACAGCCGCGCGGCGTCGAAACGGCGCACCGGTTGGGACCGTTCAACCAGCAAATCAACGGATCTGCGCGACCCGCCATGCCCGCCCTTGACCAGAACCGCCCTTGGTCCAAGCCGCAATATTGCCCGGGCCTGGTGCTCGATATCCGCCCATGTCTCACTCTCGGGTTGCCCGGTGATCACAGCCGCCTCGGGAATATTGGGCGTCAGCAAAGTCACATGCGGAAACAGGCACTCATACATTGCCGCGCGACCCGCGGCATCCAGCAACTCGCCACCAGACGAAGACACCAGAACAGGC
>JAOUMF010000257.1 GCA_029881615.1 Alphaproteobacteria bacterium
TGGGGGTGCTTACCGGCGCGTCGCCCGCCGACCAATTGGCCCGGATCGCCGATCATGTCCTGGAAAGCGTGTTTGATATCGAGACGCTGTTAGGCGACCATTCTTTGTCCTGACAATTCAATTCCAGTAACTTGATCGGGAAAGGCACATGGCAGATGATAACCAGTTGCTGGACTGGATCACAAAATAGTGCGATAATGTTAACCCTTTAAAATGAAAATTTCACGTAAAAGTAATAATAGCTGCGTCTGGCAGGTGGCAATTGCTATTGCTCGGTTTAAGGTTGAAGGTTGCGCGTATTGCCGGAATTGTTGCGGAAATTCAGGGCATTTCTGTCTGTCGCGACGGTAAACGTTAGGCGGCGACTTGGCGGGAAAGCATTAGCGGTGCTGTCGAACGATGGCGCCGATTCTGGGTATGTGCCGTCCGGCGGCTTTATTGGGAGCGTGCGGGAACAGTTTGCCGCATCGATAGTTCTGGTTTTGGGTGCGGCGCTTTCAGTAGCTGCATTCCTGGGGACGCAGCAATATCTGCGGTCGGGCGAACGGCAGGAATTTGACCGGCAAGCCGCGCACTATACGCAGACCGTCGTAAATTCAACGCAGCGTTATGAGGAATATATACTCGCCCTCGCGCACGAGTTCGAGGGTGCGGCGCCGATGGATCGCTTTCAATTTGGCGAATATGCCGCCGATCGCCTGAAACGCTACAAGGGTTTGCGGGCATTGGCCTGGATTCCCTTCGTGACGGTTGATCGCCGCAGGGAGTTCGAAGAAAAGGCGCACGAGGACGGCTTGTCCGGCTTTCAGATTCGCGAACGCGGCGGAACCGGGGATCTCGTCGATGCGGGGCCGCGCGCTTTTTATCTTCCGATATATTATGCGTTTCCATTCGACAAGGATCGCCAGTTCCTGGGCCTGGACCTCTACTCCCTGGAAGAGTCGAAGCGCGCGCTCGACGCCGCTGGCGACGGTGGTCATTCGGTCGTAATGCCCTGGTCGCGGCATGGCAGCGCGTTTCCGGCCCTGACAGAGTTTCAGATTATCCGCCCGGTTTACGATTCCAGTGGAAGCGCCGATATCGGCGCGCCGAGGAAACAGCGCCTGAGGGGATTTGTCGCGGGCGCGCTGCGTCTCGACACGATTGTTGAATCGATCGTCGATGAGCTGACGACGCCGGCCTGGCTGGATATCTATGTCTATAAGCGTAACGACAAGGTGGATACGGATCTCCTTCTGTTTCGCCCTTCGGGAATGCGTAATGGGAAGACCTATCCGTTGAGTTCCAGGCATGTTATGGACGGACTTTATAATCGCCAGGCTTTTTCTCTCGGCAATATGGAACTCGCTGTCGTGGTTAAGCCGGTTACGGCGAAATATAACTTTGATTCCAGTGTGTTGCCATACTGGGTCGGTTCATTTGGGCTGTTGTTGACATTGTTTACTGCATACTATCTGGCGGCCACCCATAACCGGGCGCGCATTATTGAACAAACCGTCGCCGAGCGCACGGCGGCGTTGTCCGACGCCAATATTTCCCTGCATAATGAGATCCTCGAACGCCAGCGTGCCGAGATGGAAATGCGCCGCGCGAAGGATCAGGCGGAAGTCGCGAACCGCGCCAAGTCGGAATTTCTGGCCATGGTCAGCCATGAACTGCGCACGCCATTGAACGCCATTATCGGGTTTTCGGAAATCATGTCGCAGCAAGTTTTCGGCCCGATCGGAAACGACAAATATGCCGATTATGTCGGTGACATAGGCAAGAGTGGCACTCACCTGCTCGGATTGATCAATAATATACTTGACCTGTCGAAGGTGGAATCGGGTCAGTTCAGGTTGAACGAGCAGAATGTTGGCCTGTCGGATGGAATTTCTGAAATTCTGCGGCTGGTCGCGGAACTGGCGGAAACCGGTGGCGTAAGGGTTGATTCGATTATTCCGCGCGATCTTCCGGATTTGCGGGGCGACAAGCAGGCCATTCGGCAAATTCTTCTGAATTTGCTGTCGAATGCCATCAAGTTTACCGAGCCGGACGGTAGTGTGCGGATCGGCGCGGAAATCGATGGGGCGGGACGGCTGGTGCTGGCAATTGAAGATACCGGCATAGGCATACCGGAAGAATCGGTCGAGAGCGTGTTTGAGCCATTCACCCAGGTTGACAGTTCACTGGCGCGCCAGTTCGAAGGGACCGGACTCGGATTGCCGCTGACCCGCAGTCTTGTTGAACTCCACGATGGTTCGGTTGAATTGGAAAGCAAGGTTGGCAGGGGCACAAGGGTAACAGTCACCTTCCCCAGGGAGCGCGTCATTGGCGCGACGACCCATTGAAGCCGGTTTTGTTTCCCAAAACACCGGGTTTCCGGCTGGTCGGCCTCCTTTGTATGGTAGCGATGTCGGTCATCCTGCTGGGTTGCGACAGCCAGATGAAGGCGAAGGGGACAGGGGCCGCGGAGGTTCAAAAAGATCCCGCTCAGGTTCCCCCGTTATCGGCGGTTGCGATCCGGGAGGCTCAGCGTCAGCTTGCCGCCGTGGGGTACGATCCCGGGCGGATAGATGGCGTTCTTGGCAAGAGAACCAGGACCGCCATCAAGCATTTTCAGGTTGATGAAGACGTGGCGGTCACTGGCGAGTTGACGCCTGAGGTGGCTGGCCTGCTGAAACGTGCCTATTCCCGCCAGCGCGCCGAGCAGGCACTGAAAAACGAGCACGCGCGTGCGGCGGGGGCATCCCACAAGCTGCCCGATACGCCCAGCCCGTCTTATGAAGCCGACGATGTCTATGTCTATACCGACGGGCGGGTCGAAACCGTGTTGCGGGTCGGCCCGGAACGAACGCTCTGGGAAACCGTGGAAGGCAACGCCTACACAGCTTATCGCAACTTCATCTTGCCGCCCATTTCATGGAAGATAGGGGCCACCAGCGGTGAAAATCAGATAAAACCGGCGGCCGGTGTGAAATGGCCGCTCGCGACCACTGAAAACGTGATTTTCTGGGTTGGGTCAAAGGCTGCGGACGAAGCGCCCGACGCGCCGGCGGTATGGTCGGGCAGGTGGCGCTGCAAGGCTGGCGGCGCGGTCAAGGTCCAGGCTGTGGCCGGTTGGTTTAATGCGATAGCGATCCAGTGCAATCGCGCCAATCCGGAACCGGGAACATGGAAGAGGCGGACCTGGTATTTCGTGGCCGACGTCGGTCACTATGTTCGACGCGTCGACGTGATGCAGGGGACCGGGCGCAAGGTGACGGTCGATCTCGTCGCGGTCAGTCCGGGCGGCAAGGGCTGGCCGCCCGCCGCGCGCGGGGGGCTGGACTGGGCGATCCAGAACGCACTCGATTCCGGCCAGCAAGAATCGGCGGTTGAATGGCGCAGTTCCGCGGTGGGCGCCATGTTCAATATTCGTGTCAAAGAGAAGATCGATGTGTCCGGCGATGTTGAATGCCGGCGATATGGTATCGAGCGAACGGGGCTCGATCAGGTGCGGCTGTATCCGGCAATCGCCTGCAGGGGGCCCGGGCAGGACCGCTGGCTTACGCCAGGCCTCGATCTGGACGCGGTGTCGCCCTCTTCCCTGAAGTTGCCGTAGCGGGCCGATCTCAATTAATTTCCGCAACTCCTGCGGAAAGATATCCAGCCTCTTTCTTGGATTTCATTCCAGAAACGCTTGCATTTATGAAATAAATGCAAGCTAAATTGTAACAGTTAGGTAATGAAAATTTAACGGTAAAACTATATAGTAAATATAAGCTTTAAAAAAGGGGAGTTGCCGCCAGTCCAAATGTTTGCGTCTTGGGCAGGGCGGCGTTAGCTGCAGTCAGACGCAGTTGAAGTAAATATTGGGGGCTATTGCGGGGCCACTTGGCACGTCCGCAGGCTGAACGGATTAAGACCGGAGCGCCCATGGGTGGAAAATGGCTCGATAGAATAAGGCTAAGCCGCCTTGCCGGTGCGGATTTTCTGCGGCGTTTTTACCGTGTGAAAAGGCGTTGGCTTGTCGATAGCTTGCTGAAGCCTCGGGATTTGAGCGGAATCGGTTTATGGGTTCGCGCCAATCTGCCCGCCGTGATCGTATTCGGCATCGGGTTTTGCCTGACCGTAATAGCGTTTCAGGCAACTCGTAATCTTTATCGCAGCGTGGCCGAGCAGGATTTCGATCGTCAGGCCAGCCATTATGCCCTTGCCCTGAATAAGGCGACGCAGCGCCACGTCGAATTGATGGGGGCAGCCGCCGATTTGCTCGAAAAATCCTCGGCGGCAACGGCTCGCTGGGATCTGTTTTCTTTTTCCAGTGAATGGCTTTCCTATTATCCCGGATATCAAGCCCTCGCCTGGGTGCCCGTCGTTCCGGAATCGGAGCGCGAAGCCTATGTTCGGCGCGCCGAGGCGGATGGATTGCGGGGGTTCGAATTTACGGAACTCACCGGCACCGGAATCGTTGTCAGCGCGGCGCGGCGGCCTCAGCATCTGCCGCTTTATTTCATCGAGCCCTATGAGGGCAATGAGCCACTGCTTGGTTTCGATCTGGCATCGGTGCCGGAATTGCGTAATGCGTTGAACCGAATAGGCCGTAACGGCCGGATGGAA
>JAOUMF010000258.1 GCA_029881615.1 Alphaproteobacteria bacterium
CGCCCTGGGCAAATGGCTGGTCGCGGACTACGCCGTCGGCCAATTGATCGCCATCCGCAGCCTGGTTGCCCTGATAATGCTGTTGCCGCTGCTATATCGCCGGCCCGACATCTGGCGGCGGCGGCCGGCCCAGCCGGGCATGCACCTGCTGCGGGTGGTTCTGGTGGCGGCCGAGGTGTCGTGCTTTTACTGGGCCGTGCGCTATCTGCCGCTGGCCGAAACCTTCATGTTTTATCTGGCGGCGCCGATTTTCGTCACCGCGCTATCGGTGCCGCTGCTGGGCGAGCGCGTCGGATTTCATCGCTGGTCGGCGATCCTCGTCGGGTTCGCCGGCGTGGTGTTGATCCTCGGCCCCGGTGCGGCAGCCTTTTCCTGGCCCGCCCTGATCGCCATCGCCGGCAGTATGTCGCTGGCGCTGATGCTGATCCTCGCGCGCAAGCTCGGTGGTAGCGACGGCCTGACCCTGATCACCTACCAGACAGTTGGCGTTGCCGTGGCCGGCGGCCTGACACTGCCCTTCGTGTGGGTAACACCGACGGTGCTGGACTTCTCCCTGCTCGGTCTGCTCGGCGTGGTCGCGACCGCCGCACATTACTGCCTTAATCACGCGGTCAGGCTAAGCGAGCCCTCGCTGGTCGCACCTTTCCAGTACACCACCATTATCTGGGCGCTTATCCTGGGTTACCTTGTGTGGGGCGACCTGCCTACGTTGCCGGCCTGGATCGGTTCGGCAATCGTTATCACCAGCGGGCTGTACATTTTTGTGCGCGAGCGGAGCACGAAGCCTTCAGATTCGGAGAAATCGGGCAAATCGGACTAGACGGTTCGCTACCTGATCGCCAAACCATCTGTAAATGCGGGGATGTCCCTGGATGACAATGCCAAGTCGACCCCTGTACCATGAAAACCAGCCATAAAGCATCGGAGGAGAAGAATTCATGTCTGAAAACAGACCGGGTCGAGTCCTGCTGACCGGCGCCGCCGGCGACGTGGGATCGGTGTTGCGCAAAGGTCTCGCGGGCCGTTATCCGGTCCTGCGGGTGTCCGATATCGCCGACATGGGCGAGGCGCGCGCCGGCGAGGAAGTCGTCTATGCTGACATCCGCAAACCCGATGAAGTCGACCGCATGATGGAAGGCGTCGACGCCATCGTTCATCTGGGCGGTCATCCCGTCGAGAACAGTTGGGAAAATATTCTGCAAACCAATATCGCCGGGGTTTACAACGTCTTCGAGTCGGCACGGCAGCATGGCGTGAAAAGGATCATCTTCGCCAGTTCAAACCATGCCATAGGTTTCTATCGCCGAAATCGGCGGATTGATTCCAATGTGCCCGCGCGCCCCGACAGCCGCTATGGACTCAGCAAGGCTTTCGGCGAAGATCTGGGAAGCCTTTATGCGGACAAGCATAATATCGGCGTTATGGCGATTCGCATCGGCAGTTGCCTGAAACGTCCCCCGAACGAGCGCATGCTATCCACCTGGATCAGCCATCCGGACATGGTTCATCTCACCCAGGTCGGGCTGGAAACGCCGGAGCTGCATTTCGCCATCGTCTACGGCATTTCGGCCAACACACGGGGGTGGTGGGACAATTCGGTGGCCTTCGATCTGGGTTACGACCCGCAGGACGATTCGGAAATCTATGCCGACGAAATTCTGGCGATGGACCCGCCAGAAGACGCCGATGAAATCGCGCTGCAATTCCAGGGCGGCGTCTTCACGTCGGCCGAGTTCGATGGGGATGATTCGAAGGTTTAGGCTTTCAGACGCATAATTACCGGGCTGCCGGCAACTGCGCGCATTCCGGCACCGCTGAAGTGACTTTCCCTTCGTCGAAATAGCGAACGAGATTTTCGACGGTCAAATCGCCCATGGCTTGCCGTGTCTCGACCGTCGCGCTGCCCACATGCGGGGTCAGCACCACATTGTCCATGGCGATCAGCGCCGCCGGTACGTCGGGCTCGTTTTCAAACACGTCCAGCCCGGCACCGCCCAGCCGGCCGTCTTCCAGCGCCTTGACCAACGCGGCTTCGTCGACTACCGAGCCGCGTGCGATATTGATCAACGTGCCCTCCGGGCCCAGCGCGTCGATAACCGGCCGGTCGACCAGATGACGGGTGGCCGCGCCGCCGGGCGTGATAACCACCAGATAGTCGACATCCCGGGCCATCGCGGTCAGGTCGCTGTAATAGCGGTAGGGAATGTCCGCTTTCTCGCTGCGGCTGTGATAGGCCAGATCGCAATTGAAAGCCCGCAGTTTTTCGGCGATTTTCTGGCCAATCCGTCCCATGCCGAGGATTCCAACCGGTTTATTCTCGATTGAACGGGTCAGCGGCGCGCTGCCTTGGCTTTTCCATTTTCCCGAACGCACCCAGGCGTCGTCGTGCACCAGCCTTCGGCTAACGGCAAGCATCAGCATGATGGCCGTGTTGGCCACATCATCATTCAGCACATTTGGCGTATGGGTTACTACGATGCCGCGCTCGGCCGCGGCGGTAGCATCGATACCATCGTAACCGACGCCGAAGCAGGATACGACTTTCAGGTTCGGCAACGCTGCCATCAGTTCCGGCTTGACCCCATCATGGCCGTTCGTGGCAACCCCTTCAATGCTGTCCCCGTTAGCCTTCAGGAAGGCCTGCGGGTCGTCGATCTCGGAAAGCCTGTGAATGACAAAACGGTCCGTCAACTGGGTCATCATGCGCGGTGTCGGGTTGCCGACAATCAGCAAATTCGGTTTCATGGTAATCTTCCTCCAAGGAAATCAGTTGGGCGGGCCCGCGCCCGGTGGCGGCGCAGCGGGAACATCCCCTGGCTCAAGGGTCTGGCGCTGCATGCTCAGCTTGTGCTCCCGGTACCAGATAATCAGCCCCGCCACCACGATAATCAGCGCCCCGGAAACCGTCCACCGGTCCGGCAGGTGATCGAACAGGAAGAAGCTCCAGACGGTCAGATAGATGATGAAGGAATAGCTGAGGGGTGTGACGGTGCTGGGCGGCGCATATCCGAGGGCGCCGGTCATCAACTGATGGCCGAGCCATCCGAAAACGCCCAACATGACCAGCAGGAACCAGTCCAGTCCGCCTACCGGGTTTTGCCATTCCATGAAAGCGAAAGGTGCCAGCGCCAGGGTCCCTACCAGCCCCGCATAGAACTGCATGGTATCGGTCGCGACGATCCCCGAAAGTTTGCGGGTGATAATGGTGTACATGGCGAAACAGGACGCCGCCCCCAGCGACAGGAACACCGCCCAGTGAAAGCTTTCGTTGAATGGCCGGATAGCGATGAGAATGCCGAAGAAGCCAACCATGATCGCCGACCAGCGCCAGACGCCGACGCGTTCTCCCAGCAGCGGCCAGGATAACGCGCAAATAATGATCGGCGCGGAAAACAGGATCGTCGCGGTCAGCGTCAGGGGCAGATAGCGCACGGCAATGAAATTGAAAACCGTCGATCCCATCAACAGCGCGCCCCGGACGATCACCAACAGAAGATGCCGGCTGGCGAAGCGGGAAGGATGAATGCCCCCGCGCGCGATCATGAACAGCGATATCAGGAATGCGCCGACATAACGCATGAAGGACAGTTGCAACGCCGAGAGGCCTGCGATCGCCAGCCATTTAACGCTGGTGTCGATGCAGGAAAAAACCAGATATGCGACAAGCATCAACGCGATGCCGAGCATCGGGCGGTCTTCGTTCGCCCGTGCCGCAATGCCGGTCATGCTGTTTCCGCCAGCGCCATGGGCCTCACCCGCCTTTAAATCGTTTGGCAAAAAAATCGACCATTTCCGGGGCCACGCGGTCGGCATATCCTGCGGCGTCCGCCTGTTCCAGCGCCTGCAGCGCGCATTTCGACATGATCGAATCCGCCCCCGCTTCTTCGGTCATCGTCTTGTAGTAACCGACGTCCTTCTTTGCGTTTTTGACCGCGCCGCGCGCAACGGCCTTGTCGGCGTTTTCCCGCGAGCGGTTGGCAATCACCGTCAGTGGATAGTCGGGATCCAGCATCCTTTGGCACATGCCCGCGCCCGCCAGGCCCGGGCCGACATATCCGATGGCAGGTCTGGTCAATGACGTCTCCCGATCACGACTGAGTTTCCGTTTCAAAAGCGCGGTTCTTCAGACGCGACTGTATCTCATAAATGGATCTGTTCGTCTCTGGCAGCGGTTGCGGAATGCGAACCGGAACCTTTTCGAGGCGCGGCTGCAGCGTGGGTTCGCCGCAAAGCATCCGTGAATTATAATCCTCGATACCGGTGAATTGGGTCGTGCCCCCCATAACCGGGAAGGCGTCGGCCGCCATCATTTCATATAGCAGAAGTCGGCGGTCGCGGTTCGATCTGTTCAATGCGGAACCATGGACGATGCGGCCGTGATGAATGGTGATCGAACCGGCTGGCCCCTTCAATTCCACCGCGTCGGCAATGTTAAGCCCGCAGGCGTCGAGATCCATGGCGCCGGCGAATACGCCATCCACATGATGATCGTAAACAGGCCCCTCGTGGCTGCCCGGGATGACCATCAGCGGCCCGTTTTCGCTGTCCATGTCGTCGATGATAACGCCAACCGCCAG
>JAOUMF010000259.1 GCA_029881615.1 Alphaproteobacteria bacterium
TGGCCGCGTGGATCATGGTCGACTGAAACCCTATTTCGCGCGCGGCGACATTCAGAACGGCGTGTTGGCTGGCAAGGGCATGGAACTGGTATGGCTCAAGGATCCGCTGGCTGCCTTCATGCTGCATGTGCAGGGGTCGGGTCGCGTGAAGCTGACGGACGGCCGCGTTACAAGGATCGGTTTTGCCGCCCATAACGGCTATCCGTATAAATCCATCGCGCGGGAGCTCATTGACCGCGGCGCTCTCGAGGCCCATGCTGCGTCCTGGCCAAACATCCGCGCCTGGCTGCAGGCCAACCCAAGCAAAGCCCTGGATCTGCTTGCCGTCAATCAGCGCTATATCTTTTTTGGTGAAATCACGGGTGAAGGACCGGTGGGTGCCCAGGGAGTCGCCTTGACCGCGGGACGCAGCATGGCCGTGGATGCCCGTTATATTCCCCTGGGGCTGCCTCTCTGGCTCGACACCGCGATGCCGGGTGATGGCGCTGAACCTCTTCGCCGCCTGATGCTGGCGCAAGATACCGGCGGTGCCATTAAAGGGCCCGTGCGCGGTGATTTTTTCTGGGGCACGGGCGATGGCGCGCTGGAATATGCCGGGCGCATGAAGAGCCAGGGACGCTATTATATCTTGTTGCCGAAGCTCCTGGCGAACAGATTGGCCTCCAGCTGACATCTTGCTGTTGCTTTCGGGTGGCTTTCTGGTCATTTATGGCGCGGCAATATCCGGAGGGAATCGAACATGGCCGATCTCGGCCCCAAGCCCAATGTGGCGCTATTTGTAACCTGCCTGGTTGATCTGTTCCGCCCTTCCGTTGGTTTTGCCGCCGTGAAGCTGCTGGAACAGGCCGGCTGCGAGGTCTCTGTGCCGCAGGGGCAAACCTGCTGCGGTCAGCCGGCCTATAATTCCGGCGATCGCGCCAATGCCGCCGAGATCGCGCGGCGTACCCTTCCCGTGCTTGCGCCGTTCGATTATATCGTGGCGCCTTCAGGCTCCTGCGCCGGCATGATCCGTAAACATTGGCCAGCCTTGTTCGCCAACGAGCAGGAAATGTCCAAGATTGCTATCGCGGTAGCCGAAAAGACATGGGAGTTGACCTCGTTCCTGACCGACGTTCGCGGCATGGAAGCGGTGGACGCGGAATATGATGGCGTTGTCGCCTATCATGATTCCTGCTCCGGCTTGCGTGAACTGGGCGTTCAGGATCAGCCCCGAAAGCTTCTGGAATCGGTAAAGGGCCTTACCGTCAAGAATTTGACCCATGGTCAGGAATGTTGCGGCTTCGGCGGCACCTTCGCTGTGAAGTATCCCGACATTTCCGGTCGGATGGTTTCCGACAAGGCGGACGATATTGAAGCCACCGGCGCCGATACGCTGCTCGCCGGCGATCTGGGCTGCCTGATGAATATGGCGGGCAAGCTGAAGCGGCGCGGCTCCACGGTCAAGGCCCGCCATGTGGCCGAAATTCTGGCGGGCGACACTGACACGCCGCCGATTGGCGAGGGCGAATCATGAGTGTTCATAACCCCACCAGCCACCGGTTCCCGGAAAATGCACGCGATGCATTGAAGAATGAGACGCTGCAACGCGGGTTGGCTTCGGCAAAAGTGGGATTTCGCGTCCGCCGCAGCGAGGCGGCGGCGCGGCTTCCGGAATTCGAAACCCTCCGTGACGAATCCCGGGATATCAAGAATCATACGCTGGCCCATATCGATCTTTACCTGGAAGCATTTGAAAAACGGGTAACCGAACGGGGCGGTCATGTGCATTGGGCAACCGATGCGGCCGAGGCGCGCGATGCCGTATTGGCGATTTGCCGTGCCGCCGGCGCGAAAACGGTGACCAAGGGCAAGTCCATGATTTCCGAGGAAATGGGGCTTAATGCCTTTCTCGAGGAAAATGGCATCGAGCCGGTGGAAACCGACCTTGGCGAATATATCATCCAGCTTCGCGGTGAAACGCCCAGCCATATCATCGCACCCGCCTTCCATGTATTGAAGGAACAGGTCGTCGAGACCTTCCGGGAAAATCACACTCAGCTGGACCCGAACCGGGTTATCGACGAAGCGCGCCAGCTACAGGATGAAGCACGTCTTGTTTTGAGGAAGCGCTTTCTCGAAGCCGATGTGGGGATCACGGGGGCCAACTTCCTGATCGCCGAAACGGGCTCTACCGTGATTGTCACGAACGAAGGCAATGGCGACCTGACCCAGACTCTGCCGCGAATTCATATCGTGCTGGCCAGTCTGGAAAAAGTTGTGCCTACGCTGGAAGATGCCTCGACAATCCTGCGGGTACTTGCCCGTTCGGCGACCGGTCAGGAATACAGTTCCTACACCACCTTCTCCACCGGCCCGCGCCGTGGCGAGGATATCGACGGACCGCATGAATTCCACGTGGTGCTGCTGGATAACGGGCGCACGGATCTGATCGGTACCGAGATGCAGGAAGTTCTGCGCTGTATCCGCTGCGGCGCCTGCATGAATCATTGCCCGGTTTACGGGGTAATCGGCGGCCATGCCTATGGCTGGGTCTATCCTGGCCCGATCGGCGCCGTGTTAAGCCCTTCGCTGATTGGGGTGGAAGAAGCGCATCATTTGCCTAACGCCTCCACTTTTTGCGGTCGCTGCGAGGCGGTTTGCCCGATGCGCATTCCCCTGCCCAAGCTGATGCGAAACCTGCGCGAGCGCGAATTTGAAAAGGGTTTGCCGCCGGCAACGCAACGCTGGGGCTTGGCAATATGGGCCTGGCTGGCCAAGCGGCCGGTGCCTTACCGCCTGGCGACATGGTTGCCAATGCGGTTGCTGGCGCTGCTGGCCGGGCGCAAGGGGCGCTATAGCTGGTTGCCGCTGGCCGGTGGCTGGACCAGCCAGCGGGACTTTCCCGCGCCCCAGGGGCCGAGCTTTCAGGCTTTGTGGGATCGAAAGCGCGGCCGTCGGGAGGCATCGAAATGAGCAAGGCTTCACGCGATGCCATATTGCGTAAATTGAGGGTTGGCGCCTCCCGCGAGGGCGACGAGGCGCAGGCCCGAAAGGCTATTGAAGCGCGCCTCAAGGGCCATCCACGCGGCACGGTTCCGGCGCGTGGCAAGCTGGATGCGAAAAAACTGCTGGATTTGTTCGTTGCTCAGGCCGAGGCTGTTGACGCGACCGTGGCGCGGGTTGCCGCCCCTGGCGATGTTCCGGCCGCGGTGGCGGATTATCTGCGCGGCGAAAACCTGCCGCCGGCCTTGCGCATGGCGCCGGACCCGAAGCTCGACGCCTGTGCGTGGGACACCGCGCCGATGCTCGATATCAGTTACGGCAAGGCCCGGGCCGAGGAGCAGGTAAGCGTTACCGGCGCCTTTGCCGGGATCGCGGAAACCGGGACCTTGATGCTGGCCTCCGGACCCGAATCTCCGACCACGCTGAACTTTCTGCCCGATACCCATATCGTCGTGTTGCGCGCCGATGAGATGGTGGGGGCCTACGAGGATGCCTGGGACCGCCTGCGCGCCACGGGCCGGATGCCGCGCGCGGTCAATTTCGTTAGCGGCCCGTCACGTAGCGGCGACATTGAACAGACGCTGCATCTGGGCGCGCATGGGCCGCGCCGGCTGCATGTGATTCTGGTGGAAGGCAATGGCTAAGCGTCTCAAACCGGGCGATGACGACGACGCCCTGTGGAAGGCGGTAACCAAGGATGTGAAACCGATCAAGCGTGCGGCCCCACTTGCCGCCGCCCCGGAACCCGACAAGCAACCCAGGCAGACCAGACCGAAAAAAACACAGTCCGCCATATCGCGGCCTGCTGTTGCCCCAGCCAGATTGCCCGAAACCACCCTGCCCCCGCGCGAGCTAAGCCATGGCCAGGCAGCCGGGCTGGACAAGCGCACCATGGATCGCCTGCGCCGCGGCCAATTGCCGGTCGAGGCCGAGATCGATCTGCATGGCCATACCCAGGAAGAGGCCCATAGCGTGCTCAACGCCTTCATTATCGGCCACGCCGCCGCCGGCCGCCGCTGCGTCCGGGTGATTACCGGCAAGGGCAGTTTCCGCGAGGGTGGCGGCGTATTGAAGGCGGCAGTGCCCCGCTGGCTGAATGAATCGCCCCTGCAGGACAGGATTCTCGCCTTTACCCATGCCAGGCGCGACGATGGCGGCGAAGGCGCGCTCTATGTATTGCTGCGGCGCCAGCGTTTTCCGGGGGGTGGCCGATGACCCCCTTCGGTCGCCGGATGCGCGTGCTTCGCGAAAAGAAAGGCGTGAACCTTCAGGACATGTCGGCGGCTTTGGGGGTCTCGACGTCCTATCTGTCAGCGCTGGAACATGGCCGGCGCGGGCGCCCCAGCCGGGTACGAGTCCACGAAATCTGCCAATATTTCAACCTGGTCTGGGATGAGGCCGACGAATTGCAGCGCCTTGCCCGCATTTCCCATCCGCGCATCACCGTCGATACATCGGGCTTGAGCCCCGAAGCCACCGAACTGGCCAACGAACTGGCCCAGCGGATCAGGAAACTGTCGACCGCAAAGGTGAAGGCGTTGTTGGCGACGTTGAAGGGCCCCTGAAGC
>JAOUMF010000260.1 GCA_029881615.1 Alphaproteobacteria bacterium
GCGCAGGATCGGGCGACTGGGGCTGATCCTCGACAACACGCTGGGGCTGAAACTGGGCGACGCGGAGTCCCGGCTCAAGGAAATTCCCTTCCGAACCGTGGGTGACGCCATGGATACGGCCGTGCCGCCCTTTACGGGCGAGAAGATCATCGAGGATTTCGCCAGCGAATGGAGCGAGGACCCGCGCATTCATATCCAGGGCGACAAGCCGGCGCCGTTGACCGTGCTGGGCATCGCGCCGCATCTAGAGGTCAGCGACAACACATAAGGTCTCGCCGGTGCCTTCGCGCGCCCCCAATGGCGATGACATCATTTCACAGGAGCATTTCGATCATGGCGATAATTCCCCGTTATACCTCGCGCGCGCTGCCCCCCGGCGCCCAGCCCGGAATGATCGACAGCGCGCTGTCGCGTGGCAATGCCGGCGCCGGGCTGGCCAAGGCGTTCGGCGACACGGCCGTCGCGGGCATCGATTACATGGAGCGCAAGGATGCGGCCATAATAGAAGCCGAGAAAGCAGCCGAGAAAGCAGCCAGGGAAGCAGCCAGGAAAGCGGCCAAGGCAGCGGCAGAAGGCGGCAAGTCTTCTCCACCAATCCGCCCCCCTTACCGGACTGCCCATGAAACCGCCGATAATCGCGTGAATTTGACCGACAAGGTCAATTTAAAAAAAGAGGAAAGCAAGAAGATCGACGGTCACTCTGTCGAGACCAGGCTAGCGCTGGCCGAAGCGGAGATAACAAAACAGCGCGCGACGGGCTATGCGTCCGCGAAGGCCGGCGGTGGCCCGGTGAAGGGGCTGACGTCGCGTGCGCTGGCTAGTTTCGACGAGATGGTACGTAAGCAGGCGGAAGCGCTGAAGGACCAGCCCCACCTCAAATCCCGATTCGATGCCCTGGTCGAGTCAAGCCGCGCGCCGATGGAATTGCGGATGCTGACGCTTGAGAACGCGCGGCGCGCCGATGAGGAGAAGGCCGTTCTCTCGGAGTCATTGAACGGGCTGGCGCTGGCCGCGGCGGTGGACCCGGCGATGGCGCCGGGGGTGACGGGCCGGGGTTTCGCGCAGATCGAGGCGGCGATGAAGGCCGGCATGCTGGACCCGCGGGAGGCCGCAACGATGCAGGGCGCGTTTGCCGAAAACGTTCATGTCTCGGCCATGCGCGGGCAGATCGCCGCCGACCCGGCGCAGGCGCTGGCGAAGCTGGAATCCGGCGAGTTCGACGATGTGTTCGAGCCCGCCGCGCGGAATATGCTGGCTGGCGAAGCGAAGGCGACGGCACGGGTCAAGGCGGCGGGCGCTTCCGCCGCGGCCCGTGCGAAGCGGCGCGGGCTGGAGCTGGACATGGCTGCGCATCTGGCGGCTCTGGACGAGAGCGGCATCGCCGACGAGGCGGTGGACGCGCGGGCGCGCGCCGAGCTGCCGGACTTCCAGTACGCGGCCTTTCAACAGGGTCAGGCCCAGGCCCGCGACCGCCATGCCACGCGGGCCGAATACGCCTTCATGACGGAAGCGGAAATCGAGGCCGACATCGCGCAACGGGCCCCCGGCGGTGGCCCGCGCGACGGCGACGAACGCGCCGCCGCCCACGCCATCCGCGCGGAAATCCGCGACGAAATCCTGATCGCCCGCGCCACCGACCCCGCCGGCTGGGCCATGCGCGACGCGGACGTGGCCGCGGCTTACCAGGCGGCGCAAGAAAACCCCGACGACCCAATCTTAACCCGCAAGGCCATCCAGCAGCGCCTCGCCCTGCAGCGCGAAATGGGCATCGACAAACCCCGCCTGCTGAGCGATGCCGAGCGCGACGAAATCGCGGGGGAACTGGCCCAGGCCACCCCCGCCGACCGCCCCGCCATCATAGCCTGGTTGCGGGGGCGTTACGGCCCCCAGGCCAACATGCTGGCCGCCGAACTGGCCGGCGGGGTGGACGCCAACACGGCCCTGCTGATCGCCCACGCCGACATGCCCCAACTCCCGCGCCTGCTCGCCCGGGGGATGGAGAAGGCGGGCAATGATGGCCCGGCGACGATGAAGCTGTCGAAGCCGGAGGATGTGGACCTGCTGCCGGCCCTGCCGATCATCGACCAGGGCGAGCATGGCGGGCGCAGGCTCGACATGGCGGGCATGAAACCCGGCCGCTATTACCGAGCGGCCGACGGCGGCGTCCTGCTCTACGACGGCGAGGCATTGCTCCCGGTGGCGGTGGAGATCGCAACCCCGAACCCCGCCGACCCCAACGCCCCGACCCCGCCGCTGCCGCTGCCCGGCGGTGCCAAGACGCGGACAGCGGGGGAGGAGGGCGCTCTCGAACAGGACGCGCAGGGGAATTCAGTTGCAGTGGATGCTGGCGAGGGGAGAGTGGACGACGCGGGTATGGTGGATTTCGAGGAGGCGAACCCGGGGCTGCCGCTGGGCCAAGAGGATGACGTGACGGCCGCGGGCGACGGTGCGGCGCCGGACAACGAAGCGGGAGCCATGGCCGATGCTCAGGTTCGGAAACAGAAAACGATGGCGTTTTGGGTCACACGGGCGAGTTTCGATGGTGACCCGCTTCGCGGTTGGAAGGAATTGCCGAAGTTGGACGATGGCAGGATCGATCACGGAGCGTTGGGGATGATCAAATCTATCACGTTGTTGGCATGGACGGACGTCGCAGCGCTTGGCGCTGGACCGGGGGAAAACGCTCATTCGTGCCGTTTCGCCGCAGGATCGATGCATTCTCAATCGACGGCATGCACGAACTTATCGGCGTACCAGTCAATCGCGCTCCTGATGGTCGGCCGATCTACAACATGGCACAGGATCGCGAGAATGCCATAAATTGGGGCGTAGATGCCGTGTTTGAGATTGACGACAATACAAAGGATAAAGGTCATCCTACACCCCTTGCGTTTGACGCTTTCGGGAGAAATGCCGTCAATTCCCATAATGAAATTATAGAAAAAATTGGAAAGGAGTTGAACGTTAAATCCGATTTGATTCGGGCTATAATATTTGTAGAAAATTCACATGGCTATTATGGTGTTCCACTCGAAGGGTTCGATGAAAATACTACAAAATTAACTGGATTTGATCCCAGTCTATCAAAGACGATACTCCCGATGAATATTAATCCTGACACATGGAGTAGTCTCGGGATTACTAGAGAAACGGCACGCGATCCAGAAGCTAACATTCAGGCCGGTGCAAAATTGATCGGTGAGATATGGAACCGACTGGAGAGTCCGTCTGTGCGCAAGGTGGCGGCGCTATGGCAATTTATAGGTGCCGAGCATACGGACAATGCGCAAATCAGAAATTTTGTTGCACGGGTAGGGAGGGCGTTTATAGATAAACCTTGGGAGTCAGAAATGCAGCTAGAAACAAAGTAGTGCAATTTCTGTTCGGCATGCCGTATCGTGCCATGATTGGCACGCAATATGACCATGTTTCTGTAACAAGGTACGGGGTGTTTACAGGAGCTATTGGAGGGGGCATGAAATTGCAGCAACAATATAGGATGAATAGTGGTGTTGCGTGTTCAGCACCTCGCGATGTGAAAAATTCGTATCGTACCCTTGCGTTGTTTGTTGTTATCGGAAGTTTTGTGCTGTCGAGCGCTTTTTTTATCATGGTGTTATCCGACGGGAATTCCAGTTTTTTTATGGATAATTTCTGTGACGTCAGATGGGTAGAAACGGAACAAGTGAAGGGTAGTGGAGATTGGTACTGTAGTTACTCCTATGGCAACGTGTTTCTCTATGTAGTTCTGTATTCGGCGATTTTTGCTTTTCCGATCTTAGTGATCATGTATGCATTGACACTGGTAACGCGTTTAGTTCGTTTATGCTGGTCTTCTTTTATCGGTAGGAGTAGCAGGCAAACTCCAGAATAGCATCTTGGCCAATGTGGCTATCTGGAAGAAGTGGCTGTGCGGGCGCCGGGGACGAGGCGGTGGACGCGCGGGCGCGCGCGGAACTGCCGGACTTCCAGTACGCGGCCTTTCAACAGGGTCAGGCCCAGGCCCGCGACCGCCACGTCACGCGCGCCGAATATGCCTTCATGACGGTGGCGGAAATCGAGGCCGACATCGCGCAACGGGCCGAGGGCGGCCCGGCCAATATCGACCGGCGCGACGGGAACGAACGTGCAGCCGCCCACGCCATCCGCGCGGAAATCCGCGACGAAATCCTGACCGCCCGCGCCACCGACCCCGCCGGCTGGGCCATGCGCGACGCGGACGTGGCCGCGGCCTGCCAGGCGGCGGAGGAAAACGCGCAAGACCCGGCGCTCGCTAGCCGCGCCAGCGCGATGCGCCTGGCCCTGCAACGCGAGATGGGCATCGAACAACCCCGCCTGCTGAGCGAGGCCGAGCGCGACGAAATCGCCGGGGAACTGGCCCAGGCCACCCCCGCCGACCGTCCCGCCATCATAGCCGGGTTGCGGGGGCGTTACGGCCCCCAGGCCAACATGCTGGCCGCCGAACTGGCCGGCGGGGTGGACGCCAACACGGCCCTGCTGATCGCCCACGCCGACATGCCCCAACTCCCGCGCCCG
>JAOUMF010000261.1 GCA_029881615.1 Alphaproteobacteria bacterium
CCGAAAGTCGGTCGATGGCACCGCCAGGACAATCTGCGACGCGCTTCAAACCCCGATGCCCGGCGAACTTACCTTCCCTATCCTGCGCGACTTGGCCAAGGGTGGTCTTGCGGTCAGCGAGACGGCAGTGAAACAAGCCATGGTCACTGCTTTCAGACATTTCAAACTGGTGGTGGAACCAGGCGGCGCAGCGGCGCTGGGTGCTGTGCTTGAAGGCAAAATCGATTGCCGGAACAAGACTGTCGTTTGCGTTTGTTCCGGGGGCAATACGGATCCGGCTCTCTATGCCGAGATTCTGCGCGAGCAAGCCTCATAAAAAAACCAGCCGGGTCAAAAACCCGGCCGGTCGCACAACCACTTTGCCGGCGGCGACCGCCGGGCAATGTTAATTCGGCAAGCCTTTACCTGCGTCCGCGGTCTTCTTGTCCGCATCGGCGGCCAGCACACCGGCCGGCTTGATATCGACGCCATTCCCTGCGGGAGCCTTCAACTTTTGCTCGTCTACATGGGTAAGTTGCCCCTGAATAAAGGCACCCGGTTCAATGGCGAGGCTGAAATGGTTGATATCACCGGTGATCTTGGCGCTACGGCCAAGTTCAACAACACGCGCGGTAATAGAGCCATTCACCGAACCCGATATGCGCGCCAGATCGGCGACGATCGCGCCGTTCACCACGCCGCTCTCGCCAAGCGTGATCTGTTTGCTCTGGACATCGCCATCGACAGTACCGTCGATCTGGATATCGCCACTCGTGTTCAGATTCCCCGTCATCGTCAGATTAGAGCTGATGATTGAGGGCACGTTCGATTTACCGGTCTTGTCCGACGCCGACGTGAGGCTCATGGAGGGGGTATCCTTCTCAGTTTTTGAAAACATAACGTCCAGCCTTAATAAATTTAAGTGGATCCATGGGTCTGCCGTCAAAGCGAACCTCGTAATGCAGGTGCGGACCCGTGCTCCTGCCGCTGTTACCCAAGAGGGCGATGCGCTGACGGTGGCCGACGACATCGCCGACTTCCACGAGGTTCTTGTTCAAATGCGCATACCGCGTAACGATGCCATAGCCATGATCGATTTCCACGAAATTGCCATAGCCACCCTTAACGCCCGAATAAATGACCGTTCCAGGTGCCGGAGCATAGATCGCAGAGTTAACCGCACCAGCCATGTCGAGACCGTCATGCATGGAACGTTTGTTATTAACCGGATCTATACGCGGGCCGAACCGGCTGGTCGTCCGGTAATATTCTACCGGAAGGCTTAACGGCAAAGCACGCAATACTTCTTTCAACGCTTCCCAACGCGCCATGTTATTATCAAGCATAATCATGGTCTCATCGAGTTCCTCGCCACCCGGCATCTCAGCCGACGCTGCGATAAACGGCCCGCCTTGGCCGACCCCCGAGCTTGATATCTTACGCATAACTTTGTCGACATTGAGGCCGCTCATGGCCACAATCTTCTCAATTTCCTCAATGCTGCCCGCGGCTCGTTCAGTAGCGCGTTGCAGCACCGCATCCTCGATAGCCTGCTGATTGGTCATCTCGGCAAGCAGACCTTCGATTTGAGTACGCAGCGACCGCGGCGTATCGCCAAGGACAGTTGCATCGCCCGTAACGGCCTGCAGGCTCTGAGCAACGCTTTGCAGGTCCATCTTGACCTCGTCCTGCCTGGAACGTGTCAGCATCAATTCGCTGTCCAATCCGGCCAGCTGTTCTTGAAGTCCAAGACGATCGGCCGAAAGATGCTCGTTTTCCACCCGCACGGCGGCCAAAGTTTCCGTCAACTCGTCGCGATGTTCTTCCAGGCTTCTACGCTCGTCCTGAACCGCAGACAATTGAGTCTCGAGCAACGCAATATTTTCCTGAAGTTTCTTGCGCTGAATCAGCAGACCGTCGCGCTCGGCGGAGGTGACCTTGACGTTGGTCGACAGCGCGGCGTTCCGCTCTTCCACCTTTACATTCATGTCCACGACAGTGGCCAAACGCGTTTCAAGCCCTTCGGCGCGTTCCTTCAGGCGGGCACGGGCACGTTCCACCAGCTGGCGCCCGTCGCTGTCGCCGACCAGATCCGAGCGAATCTTGGCAAGAGTATTTTCCAGCTCTTCGCCATCATTGGCGATACCGGCCAGCGACGCATTAACCTGATCGAGATGTGCCTGCAACACATCGCGCGACCGCGCGACCGCCTTCCGCGGCGCGGCAAGTGCGTCACCCGCTTGCGCCAGCTGGCGTTCAATTTCGGTTGCCTCGGTGATCTGTGCTTCGAGCCTGCCTCTGCTATCAAGTAGCGCGGAGGTTACACCATCGACCGTATTCTGATATTCCGTGACCTCGTCCAGCAGATCGGTAAAGGCCAACTTGGCCTCAAAAATCTGGGATTCATTGGTCGAGATAGCCAATCCTTGGGTGATCGTTACCGGAACTGCGGTACCCGCCCAGATAGAACCGCCGATCAGCCCGGCCGCCAGAACCATCTGCACCTGCGGGCCGATACGCAAAAAGCGCACTTCGCCATCGCTACGGATCAGCAGTTCACGTTCACGGAAAATCCGGGCCAGGACCCGGCGAATTCCACTCACCTCGCTATCGCGGCCAAAAGGGCTTGGATTGCCCCCTGCACTCCCGAAAAACATCACGACACCTCGCGCGGGCTGGCCGGCGCGCCGGAACGGCGGGAGGAAAAATTCATGTAAATCATAGTCAGTAATATTCCGGTTTAAGTCGTTAAAGGTTCCAGTCTTTACCGCTGCTTCCCGTCTCGTGTCCGGCCACCCAAACCAGCAACAGAGCTTTCTAGCGCAGCTATTGCGGAAGGTTCAAGGCTACTGAACCGAATTCGCCGCAACATTGCGTAAAATTACTTTTCGGGGATATGGCTATTTGCCCACCTCGACCAGTTACAACACCCGAATATCACTGCAATAGCTTTAAATTTCGTAAACGATCGAAAGAGCAATGCCCATGAATTACCAAACTAAAATCAAATTGGGTCGGCGCTGTCACGATCATCATTCAATTCTCCGGATCGGCACTACTGCCGTTGGTTGGTCAACATCTCCTGCCGCCGGAGATTTTTGCGCGCCCAACGTGATTTGATATAAGCCAGAGAGGCTTCGATCTCGCGGTCGCTCAACAGGTCCTTGTAAGCAGGCATGCCTGACGCCACACCCTGCGGCATGAATTCCTGCCCTCCCAACTTCACGATAGCGAACAGCAATGCATCGGGATGGTGCCAGGTATGGCCGGTATCGTCATGCGGCGGCGCCGGCAAAACACCGTCTGCCCCGCGCTTCTGCCAGTCCGGCTGCCCCTCCAGACCCAAACCGTGGCAACTCGCACAGTTCGCCTCATAAACTTTTCGTCCCTCTATCACCAGATCCACATCTCCGGCGTCAATGAACATCCAGCCGAGCTCCGAAGTTGGATCAGCCGCATCTCTTGCAAGCAACGCCTTGCGCTCCTGCTCCAGATACACATAGCCGACAGCGCCAATCCCGGCAGCGAAGACCAAAGCTGTCACAAGGAGCAACATACGACCGCGGGTAATTCCCTTTCGAGGGTCGGCATTCTCATTATCATCACTCATTACAGGTTTCTCCCGGGCAATATGCGGCAAGAGCACCTGTGTAATCGTTCCAGCAGTTGGAACGTCAAGCCCCTTGCCCTGCCCCCCGCATCGCCAGCCCCATCAGGAAATTCAACACCATCATCGCACCCAGATTGCCCGTCATGTTGTTGATATCCAGCGGTGGTGAAATTTCCACGATGTCGCACCCCAGCACCCGCGGGTCACGCGCCAACCGGCGCAACGCATGCTGCAGGTCGCGACCGTCCATGCCACAGGGGTTGGGTGCGGCGGTGCCGGGGGCCTGGCTCTGATCGATACAATCTATATCGACCGAGACATAGATGCCGTCCGTACCATCCCCGGCCCGCTCCAGCGCTATATCGATGGCGCTATCGATCCCGTCCCGGCGCACCTGAAGACCGGGGATAACAGTCACGCCCATTTTCTCGGCGTAATCAGCATGAATGGAGGAATTGCAGAATTCGGTCATGCCGATCTGTACAAGATTACGTCCCGCGACTGCATCGTCCGGAAATTCCAATGCCTTGCGAAACGGCACACCGCTGGATTCCGCCCCGAAATGCGCTTCGCGCAAATCATGATGCGCATCGAAATGCACAGCACCCACGCGACGCCCGCTTCGCGCGGCGGTAATGCCCTCAAGGATCGGCCATGCTATCGAATGGTCGCCGCCGATGGAGATCGGCACGACACCGCGAACGACAAGGTCCTGGATCACGGATTTCACCCGCGCGAAGGTTCCAGCCATGTCGGTAACGACGACATCGATATCGCCGATATCCGCGGCCCTGAGATCGCTCATGCTGAAACGCGCATCGCTGGACCAAGTAGTATAGTAAGCCAGCGCCGACCGCACGGCATCGGGACCATGGCGCGAACCGGTGCGCACCGTCGAAGCGCCATCGAACGGAATACCGATAATCGCGGCTTCCAG
>JAOUMF010000263.1 GCA_029881615.1 Alphaproteobacteria bacterium
TTTTCGGCCGAGGAGGGCGGTGGCGGGGACGGAGTCCCCGTTTATGGCGAGCGCCGGGAGATGTTCGAGATGCTGGGCGAACTGCCCGACCTGTGGGACATCAACATTGCCGATTACTCGCTGGAGATGGGCGTGTCGCGCTTTGTAAAGGAAGGCGCGCTTGAGCCCTATATGTCCTTCGTCAAGTCGGTCACCAGCAAGCCGGTGGTGACGGTTGGGCGCTTTACCTCGCCCGATACCATGGCGAGCCAGATAAAGCGCGGTATTACCGATTTCATTGGCGCCGCGCGGCCCTCCATCGCCGACCCGTTCCTGCCCAGAAAGATCGAGGAGGGGCGTCCCGAGGACATTCGTGAATGCATCGGCTGCAACATCTGCTATTCCGGCGATGGCCAGAGCGTGCCGATCCGCTGTACCCAGAACCCCACGATGAACGAGGAATGGCGGCGCGGTTGGCATCCTGAAAAGATCGCACCGAAGGGCTCGGACGCGAAGGTGCTGATCGTCGGGGCCGGACCGGCCGGGCTGGAAGCCGCGCGGGCATTGGGGCAGCGGGGATATAACGTGATGCTGGCCGAGGCGGGGCGTGAACTGGGCGGCCGGGTCACGCTGGAATCGGCGCTGCCGGGCCTCGCGGAATGGGCCAGGGTACGCGACTGGCGGGTGGGCCAAATCGAACGCATGCCCAATGTCGAGATCTACCGCGAGAGCAAGCTTGGCGCCGAAGACGTCCTGGCCGCGGAGGCCGACCATGTGGCGATTGCCACCGGCGCCACATGGCGGCGCGACGGGTTTGGCCGTTCCCATCCGTCGGGAATTGCCGAGCTTGGCCCGGCGGAACGTATATTTACGCCGGACGATATCATGGCCGGACGGCTGCCGGCGGGCAAAACGATACTGTTCGACGATGACAACTACTACATGGGTGCGGTGCTCGCCGAGCGCCTGCGCGCCGCTGGGCTGCCGGTGACGCTGGTGACGCCCGAAAGCAAGGCGGCGGCCTGGAGTGCCTATACCGCGGAACAGGTGCGCACCCAGGGTAGGTTGCTCGATCTGGGGGTGGAAATCGTCCCGTCGCACGTGCTGACTGCCTTCAATGGCAGTGAGGCAACATTGGCCTGCGCTTATACCGGTCGCGAAAAGAAAATCATTGCCGATTCCATGTTGCTTGTGACCGCGCGCCGTCCCAATGATGAACTGTACCGCACGCTGGAGGGCAGGGGGGTGTCCCTGCGGCGCATCGGCGACTGCGACGCCCCGGCGATCATCGCCGCCGCCGTTTATGCCGGGCACCGCTATGCCCGCGAATTCGATGAAGCTGGCGGAGATTTCGCCCAGGTTCCGTTCGACCGCGTCTTTGACGAGACAGTGTGAGTGCCGTCCGAAAGATCAAAGAATATTTCACGTGGAAAGAAGTGCAGGAAGAAGCCCGACAACCACGGGTGGCTTCGGCAAGCAACGACAATGGTAACTTAAACTTTCCCGCCGGCCAGCGCCGCCTGAACGATCCCCATTTAACACAAAAAAGATTGACTTTTAATGTAAAATTATATTAATTTGTTAACGGGTGGTTAAAAAATGGGGAACTAGTATCATGAGGTTAATAGCACTTGCGTTGCTGAGCTTGATCTGGCTACAGCCAGCCAGCGCCGCGACAATAGCCACGGTTGATTTTCTTTACACAAATCCGGACGTAGACGGGGATCTCTGGGGGACGATGACTCTTGAGGTCATCGATGCAGACACGATCGCCGTTACTTATAGCGGGCTGCAACCCGATGCCCAAGGCGATGTCACTTACGACGTCACAGGCTTCGGATTCGAGTTTGCGTCGGGTTTTACCTACAGCAGCTTCGACGTGTCCAACGACCCGGATCCGGATGCATCCTGGGTTTGGCAATCCATGGATCCCAGCACGGGCGGCAAACCGCAACCGACGAACGGAATCGGTAGCGAAGTCACGCAGGGCAGCAGTTATGTCGACATCAAGGTTGGTGAAACCTGCGGGGATGTCTGGAATGTCTGCGGCAATACCTTCGGCCCGGGCGATACCGATACCTATTACCTGAACTTCATCAGCGCTGGCGACCTTACGACGATGGACATCGGCGGTATTTTCGAATTTGCCTTCGTCCGCATGCAGTCAGTGGCCCTGTGCACGGCTTACGACGATAATGGCGGCTGCACGACTTGGGACAGGGATGTGATCAATGAGGGATCGCTGTTCCTCGGCGGTTCGTTGAACCCGATCCCGCTTCCGCCTGCTGTCTGGCTGTTGGGTACGGCCTTGCTGGGTCTGGTTGGTTTCGGCCGGTCCAAGCCAGTCTAGGGATTGTACCGCTGGAAACGGTCTGAGACCGGGTCTGCGCAATACGGCAATATCACAGTAACCATCCGGCCCCGAACAGCGTTCGGGGCCGCTTTCTTTTGGAACCGAGTTTACCGGATATGCCGATATTCAAAGGCTTATTGCCAAAGCGCGAAACTCGCACACGCTTTTCGCTTTTCAGGCAAGGCTGCCTGCACCAGGGTCCTGACCCGAATCAGGAGGGAATATATCGGGGTAGCAGAGGCTTTACCTGCCCCAGGAACCCTAGCAGGCGTTGTTCGGCGTCCGACATCGTCTCGTGGCTTAATACCGGGGTGGTGAACCGCACCAGCGAACCGTCGGTACGGTTGATCCATAACCCATCCCAAAGAATATACCATTTAACGGCATATTCGCTGGTCAGGCTGCGCTGACGCCCCTCGAACCAGTAATAGACAAGTTGCTGCCGCCCGCCCTTTTCGATAACCGCCCGGTTCACGGTCATCTTTTCACCGCCTTGCGGCAAAACAAGCGCCACCGGTTCAAAACTCTTGATTTCCCAACCATCCCCGGGAATGCAGACTTCCGGCGAGTGAACGGCGCGGCCATCGGTCTGACTATCGTAGTAGGAGATGAAGATATTGACCGGGCCAGCCTCACGCGCGCTGGCGTAATTCGCCATTACGTAATCGTCGGCCCCCAGCACCCGGAGAATTTCCGATGGCAGCATTTCCTGCTTGCCCTGCCAGCCCTCCAGCAGCGACGGGAAGGTCGCGAGCGGCAATCGTGGGGGCAGGGAAGTCGTGGATGCCAGCCCCCATTGGACCAGCGTGGCGCCGGCCAGCATTGCCGTCAGCACAAAGGCCGGGAAGCGGACTGCCCATGGTTTCTTGAGGGCTGCCTCCACATCCTGCCGGACCGGTGGCGAAAGGTCCATCGCGTCGCTGAGGCGGCCGCGTCCTGGGCCGATCCTGGTGAGCAGATATGCCAGCGTGAACAGGATGGCGGTACAGGCAACGAAGATGATCCAGCCCTCGAAGAAATGCAGGAACCCTTCGGCCTGACTGATTCCAAAACTGTTCACCAGCACGCCGATCACACCAATTCGGAAGCTGTTCATCAGAATGGTGATCGGGATCGTCGACAGGAACAGCAGCACACGGATCCAGACGGGGCCCCGGTACAATGCGGTAAAGAGGAAGCCGAAACTCATCAACGGGAAAAGGTAACGCAGGCCGCTACAGGCTTCCACGACCTGCAGCTTGTAAA
This sequence comes from Alphaproteobacteria bacterium, assembly GCA_029881615.1. GTDB lineage: Bacteria > Pseudomonadota > Alphaproteobacteria > UBA8366 > JADFVY01 > JADFVY01. The sequence goes on from JAOUMF010000263.1 coordinate 3,578, forward strand.
CACCGAGATCTATCACATTGCCTTCGAGGAATACCGATATACCGGCCAGCCGTATGAAGGCGACGCCAAGTTCCGAGGAAATCAGCTGCATTCCACCCGATAACTTAAGGTAGACGACCTGCGGCAGCGGGATCATGAATGCGAGATAGACGAAAGGCACCCAGAGCCGCAACGTGTTCCGCAATCCCAGCGTCGATACCGACAAGCCAACGAGGAACACCATAAATCCATATTGCGAAATGTCGGAAATCTGGCTGATATTCCCCGCCAGGCCCAGCAGCACCGCCAGTATGCTCAACACGCCGCCGACCCATCGCCAATCCGGCGCGTGTCCGGAAATCCGGGGCAGTCGTTTTGCAAACAAAAACAGAGCGATGAAGGGGATGAGATAGCCGTGGCTATATTCCTCGCGTGACCAGGAATTGACCATTTGGGCGAGACCGCTCCAGAACAAAACCAGCGCCAGCAAAAACGCGCCCGCTGCGATCACCGGCACCAAGATGTTGTCGCCACCGCGCCAGTTGAGTTTGGTTGTTGTGAAATCCGTCTGCATGCTATTCAGGCGTCGGCCGGATTCAACGTACCCTGCCGCAAAACCTCCCCCTGTTCCCGATACCCCATTCCCCGATCGGCCTGCCCTTGAAATCGCTTATGGCGTCGCGCCAAGGGCGCTGATGATTGTGCGGCGCAGGATTTTCCCGCATAAAGGAGGGAATATAAGCTAATCGCCGCCACCAAGAACAACAGATTCAGACGTCATGAGCCAATCAGACAATACACGTATAAGCGCCGGGAATAAAGGCATTCTCATAATCGTGGAAAACCTGCCGGTCCCCTTCGACCGGCGGGTGTGGCAGGAAGCGACCGCTCTTCGCGCGGCGGGATATCCGGTCTCGGTGATCTGTCCTACCGGCAAGGGGCATGATGCCGCCTATGAGGAAA
>JAOUMF010000262.1 GCA_029881615.1 Alphaproteobacteria bacterium
TTCCACAGCCGGGGCCACAATATCTCAAGCACCGGCCGCATATGGGTGCGCGAAAAGCCGAAATCGCCATGCAGCGCGGCGACCAGCCAGTTCCAGTAACGCACTACAATTGGCTGGTCGAGCCCATACAGAGCCTTCAGCCGCGCGGCGTCGGCCGGCGTCAGCTTCGGATCGGACTGCACCATGATATCGATGGGATCGCCCGGCATCAGCCCGATCAACGCATAGACCGCGAACGATATCAGCAGCAGGACTATCAGGCTCTCGGTCGTCCGTATAACGGCGAAGCGCAGCATCACCCGACCACCGCGCCCGTCACTCCCCCACCCAGTTTTCAACCCACAGCGCCGTGGGATACTGGTGCCCGGTGGGCGTCACGCCCTTCAGCCATTTGGGCAGGATAAAGGCATTGGCACGGAAATAGAGCGGGATCGCCGGCAATTCCTCGGCATAGAGCGTCTGCATCCGGTTCCACAAGGCCTGATTGGCATCCTTCTCGCAGACCACTTCCATGTCATCGATCGTCCTGTCCATTTCCGCGTTGCGGAAGCCGGTATAGTTCTGTCCGGCCCATCCGTTCCCCTCGGCGGGAATTTCATCGGAATGCAGGGTAGTGCGCGGGATATTCTCGGGCGAGGAAATCCAGGCGAACATGGCCATGGCGTCGAATTTGCGCTTGCTGACCGTTTCGCCGAAAAACACGCGCGCCGGTTCGTTGCGAATCCGCACATCGACGCCGACCTGCCGCCACTGGCTCTGCAATACCTGTTCGACCAGTTCGCGGGTCTTGTTGCCCGCCGTCGTCATGATTTCCATGCGCAGCGGCTCGCCTTTTTCGTTCTGGCGAACACCGCCCGGACCCTCCTTCCAGCCGGCCTCGTCCAGCAGGGCCGCGGCCTGTTTCGGATCGTGGGCATATTTCGGAATGCCGTCGAAATAGACCCGGTCCAGCGGGTTTGTCTGGCCATGGGCCGGCGACTGCTTGCCGTCGAAGAGCTGCTGGCTGATGGCATCGCGGTCGATGGCGTGGACCAGGGCACGGCGCACGCGCCGATCCGCCAGTAGCGGGTTATCAAGATTCAGGTCGACATGTTCGTAGATCAGCCCGGACTTGTAGATCATCTGGAACCCTTCGCCGTGGCGCTTCTCGAATGACAGCGCCTGATCCAGCGTCAGGCCCAGTTCGCCGGCAATCATGTCCACATCGCCCGACAACAGGTTCGCCGTCAGCGCCGCCGTATTCTCAACCGCCTTGACGACGATACGGCTGAAATGGGGTTTCTTGCCCCACCAGGTGGGGTTCGGCTCCAGTACCACATGCGCCCCCGACGAGACCTCCACCACCCGATAGGGGCCGAACCACAGGCCCGGGTTCGTGGTATCGGTCTCATAGGCGCTGCGGTTCTTGTATTCCACCGGATCGGCAAAATTCGGCGCCTCGATATGGGCCGGCAGCAAGTCGAAATCATTGATGCCCTGGTAGTCGCAGGTGCGCTTGTTGACATGCATGGTGAAGGTCTTGTCGTCCGGCGCGTCGATCGCGGTTATGCGTTCATACAGTTCGGAACTGGCCACGCCTGTCTTGGGGTGCCGCCCGACCTCCCAGGTAAAGATCACATCCTTTGTGGTGATCGGCGTACCGTCGCCCCATACGGCATCGGGCCGGATCGTGTAAGTCAGCGCGATACCGTCTTTCCCGTCCGCTGTCTTTTCCGCCACGGCCGTGCCCTTACCGAGATCCGGCAGATCCGTACACAGCATGCAGATCAGGTTCCAGTTCGCGTCATAGGTCGTGAAAGGCCGGCGCGCCATGGCCAGCACATAGGATTTGGCCATCATCGAATCGATGTTCGGATTGAAGTTCGAGGGAAACTGGCTGATGCCGATCACCAGTTCGTTTCGGGCGGCCTGCGCGGGCGCGGCGGATAGAAAGATCAGGGTCGTCAGTCCCAGCAGGGCGAAACGCAATATCATCGGCATGCCTCCACGGTCACATGGATATTGTTTCACCGATGGTAGCACGACGCCCGGCGGCGGCCATAGATTTCCCGCGAATCGAGGGAGCACTGGCCTTTCAAGAGACCACTATAAATTGATATGGCTCATAGCATTCTTGCCCGCCGCGGCGCATGCTGAAAGATTAATCGATGTAAAGACTCGTTTTAAATCAACACGCAAATAAACCTGGAGGAAGAACCAATGAGAACTTCATTATCTTTCCTGCTGTCTGGCCTGGTGATTGCGGGGATGGCGCTCGGACTTCTGGCGCCAGTCGGCGTGGGAGCCTACGCCGCCGAACGCAAAGACGAATCGTATCACGCCGATTACATTTTCGGGGCACCGGCGGACCCCAGCGAAGCATGGATCATGTCGCGTGGCGGGCGGCTTTACGACAACTGGTTCAATACCCAGGGCATCGACAAACCCAAGGAAACCCATCCGGCCTGGCCGGCCAGCAACACCAAGAAGAAAGGCGACGTGACCTGGCGCTGCAAATCCTGCCACGGCTGGGATTACCTCGGCGCGGATGGCAAATATGCCGGTGGCAGCTACAAAACGGGGATCAAGGGTGTAATGGCTTTCAAGGGCACGGACGTCGACGCGATCGCAACCGCGATCAGGGGTGGGCCGCATGGCTTCACCAAGACGATGATCGACGACGAGCAGATGGGTTATCTCGCCGCCTTCGTCTCGCGCGGTCTTGACGATATGAACAAATATATCGATGCGAAATCCGGCGACGTGAAGGGCGATCCGAAAAAGGGTGCCGCTGTTTTCCAGACGAACTGCGCCGCCTGTCACGGGTTCGACGGCCGGGCGCTCAACTGGGGTGACGAAAAGGAACCGGCCTATATCGGGACCGAGGCCAACGCCAACCCCTGGGAGATATTGCACAAGATTCGCAACGGTCATCCGGGCGTGGAGATGGTTTCGCTACGCGCCTTTGAAATCCAGACGGCGGTCGACGTACTGGCCTATGCCAAGACACTGCCCGTAAAGTAACGCGATAACAGCAGAAACATCCGTCAGGGAAACGGGCCGCGCCGGTCGTGGCCCGTTTCTTCTTTAACCCGGCACCCAGCCTTCGGGATCGTCGAGGAAGGCACGCACGGTTTTCAGGCCGGTTTTGTCCAGCGACCCTTCGGTTTCCGCCAATGCGATAATGTCCCACCAGGTTGCCAGCGCATGCAGGCTGACACCGTTTTCACGCAATTGCTCGATCCCGGCGGGGAAAATATCGTAATGGAAGACAACGAAGGTGTGGGCGCATTCCGCCCCGGCCTCGCGCAGGCCCTCGACGAAGCTCAACTTGCTGCCGCCGTCCGTCGCCAGATCCTCGACCAGGATGGCGCGCTGGCCTTCGCGTAAATCCCCCTCGATCCGCGCGTTGCGGCCGAAACCCTTTGGCTGCTTGCGCACATAACACATCGGCAGCATCAACCGGTCGGCCAACCAGGCGGCATAGGGAATGCCCGCGGTTTCGCCACCGGCAACCACGTCCAGCGATTCGAAGCCGACTTTTTCCTCGATCAGGGCGGCCGCCATGTCCATCAGGCGCCGGCGCGCACGCGGAAAGGCGATCAGCTTGCGGCAATCCACATAGACCGGGCTCTTGCGCCCGCTGGTCAGGGTAAAGGGGTCGTCGGGCCGCATCAGGACCGACTGGGTTTCAAGAAGTATGCTGGCCGTGATACGGGCGGCGTCGGACTGCATGGCACGATCCCCGGTTGACAGGTTGCGGGTTAATTCCGGCTCCCTGTTTACGGGATCGCACGCCGCGCTACAAGATGGCGGATGGTCTTGAGTCAGCGGCGACCGGCCCGCGACCCCACCCCGAGGCCTGCCAACCGCCGCCGACTATTCCTAATTCGCTATTCGGCGCGGCACGTAATGATCGCCTTCATGGGCTTTGAAAAACAGCATCAGCGACGGATGGGTCACCGGCTCGCCACTTGCGTCGGCATGCAGGCTGTTTTCCGAAACATAGGTGACATGCTCCTTGCCATCGCCAAGCACATGATACCAGGGGCGGTCCAGCGGCTCGTCGCCAACCGCATGCAAGGCGGTTTGGGCATCGCCCAGGAACATCGGGTCGACATCGACGATGACCCCGCGATATCCCATTTCGCGATGATGAACCACCTGGCCCAATGAAAATTTTGCAAACATTCTATCCTGCATCCTCGCCTGCGCTCCCCACGCAACAAATGAATGAACGGAAAGTTAAGCAATCTCCGTGCCAAGCACATGAAAATCCCCGATTTCCAGCCCACCCAAGGTTGCGCGCGTCGCTTCAATTTCAGCGATCCAATAGCAAAATCGTTCTAGTCCCGGCAGGATACTTTCAATATGCAAAGGGCCGGCGTAGTCTGGCGATCGGGCAATTGCATTCTGCTATTCGGCGAAAAGGAAATTCATGGCGAACGGATCGAACTGGCGCACGCCACTGGTAATCCTCGTGGCGGGAACGGTGGTGCTGATCCTCGCATTTGGGATTCGCACCAGTTTTGGTATCTTC
>JAOUMF010000264.1 GCA_029881615.1 Alphaproteobacteria bacterium
CAAGCCCCACGGAATGAAATATTTCTGGGACGATGACAACGATGGTAACGGCCCCTACCTGCACCTGACCGAACCCTATGAAAATGGGCTGGTGAATGGAACCGCCAGCCAGTGGGCGCCCGACGGTACGCTGATGGGCACCTATACCCTGCTCCACGGCACAGGTTACGACTTGTGGCGCAATTTCGATGAACACGGCCACCTGTATTTAGCCGAAGTGCATGCCATGAAGGACGGCGGCCCGCATGGTTACGAATGGTGGGTACGTAAGGACCAGCGAACTATCTTTCGTGAGGTGCACTGGAAAGACGGCCAGCGGCACGGCATCGAGAGATATTGGGGTGAGGATAAACTCGATCCCGGTTACCCTAAGTTCCACGTCGACAACGAAGTGATTGGCAAGAACGCCTACATTGCAAAACGGAAAACCGACTCCAGCCTGCCGGAATATCGGATCGAGGATGACAAGAACGAAAGAAGCTTTCCCGGCGAAATCCTGAAAGCGATGCATCAGGATTAAGGGAGCACCGTCATCAAGGCATCCGGGCGGCCTCCCATGCCACAAATCGGCTTGAGTGCCCGCCTACGCCGGTTTATCGCTGTAGAAGATATGCCGCCCGATCGTCGGTCCCTTTTTATACTGCCCGCGCCAGTAGGCGCGCACATAGGTGGCGTGGTACCAGAGCGCACCGCCGGTGGGATCGTCGTCCATGCCCCAGTATACCGTGCGAGCGATATCGCGGGCCTCGCCCCAGTCCGCCATGTGGGTGGGACGGTCGTCCAGATGGTCGCACCACCAGCTGAACTGGCAGTCTATGGTCTCCTTGCCGCCCTGCTGAACGACATCGCAGACGGCGCCGGGGAAGCGATCGTCGGCGACGCGGTTCATCACCACATGGGCGACCGCCACCTGGCCGTCGCGGGCTTCTCCCCGCGCCTCGAAATAGATGTTAAGCGCCAGGCATTCCAGTTCGTTGTCGTAATGCCGCTGGGCGGCTCCGGCCGCTGCTACAGCCGCCAGAAAAACCACCGCGCCGATCATTATCGGGATGCGGCGACGGTACAGGTTATGCAACAGCATGACCCGCTCATACTCCGTTTCCGGCGAGCGGCGCAGCAGCAGGACAAGATGATAAAGGCCCGGTATGCGCATGAGGCAAACATGCCGCTAAAAGATGAAAAAATCCTGTATGATCACCGCAAAACGCTAATGACGCGGTACGGCAGACCTGCCGGGACAAGCGAGTCCGCCCCCGCGCCGAGAACCGGTTGCATCCAAGATGGCCAAAATCGCATGCGAACCGATGGAAACCCGGACTGCTTTGATTTACCATATATTTTGATATTATCCTGACCAGCCGCGCATAAGATTGCCGGGCCGAAATGAACTCGATGACGCCAAACCGCGATGCTTGGAGGGGCCTATCATGAAAGTTCCGCACCATTTCGGATTGTATGGAACGGCCCTGCTGCTGACTGCCTGCGGTGCTGGACCGGGCGAAACCGGCCCTTCGGTGGTCAATCCCATATCGGGCCCGCTAACCGGGATTTCCGGACCCGTGACTTTCAGTACCCAGAACGCCAAGCTGCGCTATGACTGCGCCACCTGCTCGGTGAATTCATGGCAGTTCGGTCTGAGCAACGACCACCAGATTGAGATCGACCCGACTACCGGGACCGTAACGATTATCGATTACGGTAGCGAAGACGACAGTTTCCTCTTGGATTTTCTGGGCGACTCAGCGTCATTCGCCTCCGCAACGAATTACGAATCGATCTATTCGCAGCAAACCCTGAAAATGCTCTTGCCTGGCGTGAACAGCGGATACGAATGGAGCAGCTATGGTGTCTTTGCCTCCACGTTTTACGGCTGCCTTTTCAGTTGTGCGTCAACTTTCCAGGGTGAAGTCTTCAGTTTCGGCGTCATCACCGACAATAACGATATGCCCACGGGCGGGACAGCCAGCTACACCGGCGTCATGGACGGATTCTATTCGCATTACACCCAGCAAGCGGTCCGCATCCATGGCGCCGTCTCAATGTCAGTGAATTTTTCCGATAAACGACTCACCGGTCAAATATCCAACATCACCTCCAGCGTAATCTTTGGCTCCAGCCGAAGTTTCGGTGATATGGCCTTCAACGCCTCGATTGCCGGCAACATATTCGACGGCACGGCCACGGGCTCGGCGGACGGATACGGACTGACCGGCACCGTCAGCGGTTCGTTTTACGGCCCGCAGGCCATGGAAGCCGGGGGTGTTCTCCATATGACGGGAACCCTGGGAACGGCCGTCGCCGCATTCGCCACGAAACAATGACCCCACGGTCTCGGCGCAACGGACTGCCGGACTGCATGTTATTTTTGAGCATCGGCATGCCCACCGGAAAAGCAACGCCCTTTCCAGTGGGCAACGCCGTGGCTCGATCGACCCGGCCGGAAGGAGGTTTCCCGGAGCGGTGCACTAAGCACCGCACCGGGAAGCCAGTTGGTCGAAAACCGGAATCAAACGACCTGGAAGTTCAACATCATGCCCGCATCTTCATGCGATAGCTTGTGACAATGCATGACGTAGGTCGAGGGATACTGGAAACCGTCCGCGGCATGATCGTCGAAGCGGATCAGTATCTCTATGGTTTCACCATCGTCCAGCAAGACCACATCCTTCCAGCCGGCCTCCCATGGGAACAGCTGGTTGCGGCCGCCCGTGCGGGACACGATTTGATAGGACGCACCGTGGATATGGACCGGATGCGGCGCGTTGCCGCCGGTGGTGAACCGCCACAACTCGGTCTGGCCACGCGGCACCTGGAAGTCGATCCGGGCCATTTCGTATTTCTGTCCATTGATGCTGGTCATGCCATCAAAGCTGAACTCGCGAGTCACAACCGGATCGGCCAGCTTTTCGATAACCGACAACTGGCCGGCCGGAAGCGAGCCCGGGTTACTCGATGTCGCGGCGACATTGAGTTCCAGCAGATTCCAGCCCGAACCAATATCCTGAAGCATGACCGAATCTCCCACCAGGCGATCACGCAGATCGACCAACACGTCGAAACGCTCGCCAGGACTGCCGGTGATCTCGGCCAGGTCGACCGAATTCTCCAGCAATCCGCCATCGTTGCCGATCAGCGTAAAGGGTGTGCCGTCGCTGAAAGCCAGCGTGAAAACGCGCGCGTTCGATCCGATGAGAATACGGAACCGGTATACCGCCGTTTCCACATCCAGTTTCGGGTCGATGGTACCGTTCACCAGCGGCAAGTCGCCAAGGAATCCGCTCTTTGAATTGCGGAAATCCAGATTGCCCTGGGCATCGAACTTGGCGTCGCGAATTACCAGCGGCACTTCATAAGCCCCCGACGGCAACCCCAGCGCCGCCTCTTCGGCATCCCGGATGATGAATCCACCGGCCAGGCCGTAAGCCACTTGCGGCCCGGTCTTCGTATGCGGGTGCGGATGATACCAGTTCATGCAGGCCCGCTGCACGATGGGATATTTGTAGTTATAATTCTCGCCCGGCAACACTGCGGCGGACGGATGGCCATCCGCGGCCTCGGTAACGATCATGCCGTGCCAGTGAATTGTCGTCTCGTCGGGCAGACCATTGGTGAACAGGATGTCCGCGGATCCCCCGGTCACGGTCTGGAATGTCGGCCCCGGCATACCGTCATTATAGGCCAGGCAAGAGGTCATCTGCCCGCCACCAATATCGACCTGCGACGGCGCCGCCGTAATAGCGAAGTTTCCCGGTGACACCACCGGCGGCACATAGAGCGGATTGCGCGCCGAACCGGCGCCACCACCACCACCACCACCGCCGCCACCGCCACCGCCGTTACCTCCCTTGGCGGCCATCCCTGTTCCGGCTCCCAACAGGGCGCCGCTTACCGTGGCGGCGCCAGCCGTAGCGAGTGCCGTCTTCAAAACTCCCCGTCTGCTGAATTTAGCGGATTTGATTCTTTCAACCATCAAAGACTCCCCGATTTTCAGTGGACCATATCCGTTTGTATTGCATACACCTCACCCATTGGGGACGTGTCAGGCATTTGATTATAATTTTAGTAATTAGAATTATTACTGCACAATTTGTCACACCCGGAAAATTTGAGGCATATCAATTCCCGCGAAGAAGTTTCCGGCCACACAGTCAAACCACTTGCCCGCCAGTCCGTAATGCAATGCAAAGCTGTTTGCATTTCAGTAACCTTGCGGTCCTATCCTGTGGTCAAAGGAAGGATGAAGAACAATGTGGGACCGCGCTTATCTCAACAGGCTGCGCAAGGAATTGCCGGACTGGGTCGAAAAGGGCTGGGTTACCCCGGCGGGCGAAACCGCCATAATCGGCGCCGCCGAGACGCGGGCCGCCCAGGGCATCCATGTCATTCCCATTGCGCTTGCGGTGATCGGCGCGCTGACGCTGGGTGCCGGGATAATTCTGTTCTTCGCCGCCAACTGGGACGAAATGCCCAAGATCACCAAGCTGGCCGTGCTGTTTGGCTCCATGTGGACCGCCTAT
>JAOUMF010000265.1 GCA_029881615.1 Alphaproteobacteria bacterium
CAAGCAGAGGGCGGCGCCGGCTTCGGTCGATTCCACCCCCACTTCCGCCAATCAGGAAGACCATGTTTCCATGGCCTGCCATGGGGCGCGGCGTCTTCTGGATATGGTCAGGAACCTGGAATACATCCTTGGGATCGAGTTGCTATGCGCTGCCCAAGGCATCGAGCTTCGGGCGCCGCTGCGGACCAGCGCGCCCTTGAACAACGCACTGCAGACATTGCGCAAGATTGTTCCCGGTCTGGCCGAGGATCGCTACCTTGCCCCAGATCTCGAGGCCGCGGCCGCCTTGGTTGCATCGTCGGATCTGTGCAAATCGATCGCACCGGGCGTTCTTCCCGAACTGGAAATCGACTGATGACACCCGTAATCGTCACGGAAGGTTCTTCGCCGGTTATACTTGCTTTCCCGCATGGCGGGGTCGAAGTGCCGACTGAAATATGGTCGGCGCTTAATGAAAACGGACGTCGTCTCGCCGACACCGATTGGCATATCCATCGGCTATACGATGGGTTGCTGGAAGGTGCGACATGCGTCCAGGCTGCTTTTCACCGATATGTGGTCGATGCGAACCGCGACCCCAAGGGGGAAAGCCTCTATCCCGGGAAAAATACGACGGGGCTTTGTCCGTTAACGGACTTTGACGGAAATGCCATCTGGGAAGACGGCTACAGGCTTGATGAAGCCGAAACGGAATCCCGCCGCCGGGAATTTCACACGCCTTATCATGACGCGCTGGCGGGGCAGATCGCGCGCGTAAAAGCCAGGCATGGCTGCGCGGTCCTTTACGACTGCCATTCAATCCGTTCGCGCATTCCCTTTCTTTTCGACGGCATTTTGCCTGATTTCAACATCGGTACGAACGATCAGGCTTCCTGTGCCGAAACAGTGCAGGCCAGTGTTCTGCAGGATTGCGCCGCCGCCAGCGCTTATCGTCATGTCTTGAACGGGCGATTTAAGGGCGGCTGGACCACGCGCCACTACGGTGATCCGGACCGGAACATTCATGCCATTCAAATGGAACTCGCGCTGTCGACTTATGCGTCGGAAGCGAAGCCCTGGGGCTATGACACGGAACGCGCGGACAAACTGCGGCCAGTATTGAAAAAGATCCTCGAAAACCTTGAAGCGCTTGCGCTCGGCCATCTGTCTTAAAAGGAAAAGTCGATGAATGACCCAAGATATAACATCCGTGAAGTCCGCGCACCCCGGGGTACCGAACTCAGTGCCAAATCATGGCTGACGGAAGCGCCGCTTCGCATGCTGATGAACAATCTGGACCCCGATGTCGCGGAAAATCCGAATGAACTTGTGGTCTATGGCGGCATCGGCCGCGCGGCCCGAACCTGGAAGGATTTCGACATCATTGTCGATGAACTCAGGAAACTGGAAGAAAATCAGACCTTGCTGGTGCAATCGGGAAAACCGGTCGGTGTGTTTCAGACCCATAAGGACGCGCCGCGTGTCTTGATCGCGAATTCCAATCTCGTTCCGCACTGGGCCACCTGGGAGCATTTCAACAAGTTGGATAAAGCGGGCCTTATGATGTACGGGCAGATGACCGCCGGTTCGTGGATCTACATCGGCAGCCAGGGCATCGTACAGGGCACCTATGAGACCTTTGTCGAGGCCGGACGCCAACATTACGAAGGCAATCTGAAGGGCCGCTGGATATTGACCGCCGGCCTGGGCGGCATGGGCGGCGCGCAGCCTCTGGCGGCGGTAATGGCCGGCGCCTGCTGTCTGGCGGTGGAATGCAATCCCGACAGTATCGAATTTCGCTTGCGGACGGGTTATGTGGACGCAAAAACGGATTCCCTCGACGAAGCCCTGAAAATGATTGGCGAATGGACCAAGGCCGGCGAGGCGAAGTCCGTCGCCTTGCTGGGCAACGCGGCGGACATTCTACCCGAAATGGCGCGCCGGAAGATCAAACCCGATCTGGTCACCGATCAAACATCGGCTCATGACCCGCTTAACGGTTACCTGCCGCTGGGCTGGACAATGGCCGAATGGATCGATCGTCGCGACCGGGACCCTGAACGGGTTGTAAAGGAAGCCTGCGCATCGATGCGCGTTCATGTCGAGGCGATGGTGGAATTCGCGGATGCGGGGGTGCCAACGGTCGATTACGGCAACAACATACGCCAGGTGGCATTCGACCAGGGGTTTCAGCGCGCCTTTGCGTTCCCGGGGTTCGTTCCGGCTTATATCCGCCCCCTGTTCTGCAAGGGGGTCGGGCCGTTCCGCTGGGCTGCCCTGTCGGGAGACCCGGAAGACATTTACAAAACCGATCAAAAGGTGAAAGAGATCCTACCGGATAACAAGCACCTTCATAACTGGCTGGATATGGCGCGCGATCGCATTCATTTCCAGGGCCTGCCGGCGCGCATATGCTGGGTCGGGCTGGGCGATCGCCATCGCCTCGGCCTGGCCTTTAACGAGATGGTCGCCAGCGGAGAGTTGAAGGCCCCCGTGGTTATTGGGCGGGACCATCTGGATTCCGGTTCCGTTGCATCGCCAAATCGTGAAACCGAAGCCATGCGGGATGGATCCGATGCCGTATCGGATTGGCCGCTATTGAACGCCATGCTGAATTGCTCTTCGGGTGCGACATGGGTCAGCCTGCATCACGGCGGGGGCGTCGGCATGGGCTATAGTCAGCATTCGGGAATGGTTATCTGCTGCGACGGGACGGAAGACGCGGCGCGGCGCATTGAACGGGTTTTGTGGAACGACCCTGCAACCGGCGTCATGCGTCACGCCGATGCGGGTTATGAAACCGCAAAGGAATGCGCCAGGGCGCACGAACTGAATCTCCCTGGAATCATGCAAAACTGAAAGTGGCTCCCCAGGGCCGGCGGGGCGAGACAAGACCCCGACGCGCTGGCGGTGGTCATCTGCTGGTAGAGGCTGTTTGGTGGACTGGCTGAAACGCGAGACACGTATCCCGGTCAGGCGAGTCGCGCATAGCTGGGCCGGCTAGCGCTGTTTCGTGGCCGACGAGGCGCCGGTGGTCGGCTTCGATTCCACTGTTCCGGATTTATTTCCGTGGGCGAAAGAGCGGTACGCGGGCTTGGGCCCGGAGGTTGCCATCGGCTGACGCGCGTAAAGCCCAGAAAAACCTTAATGATAATGTGGGGTTGGGTCAAAACGTCACTTCGTGCCAACTTCACTTGGTGGCATGCAGGTTGTATTTTACAGATATTGCGCGCGATAGGCTTTGACTCTGGTTGCGCCGGTATGTGAGGTTTCGCGCAACTAAAAGGGGCAATAGACCCCAAACATCAAAACTGGCCGAAAAATCTTAAATCGGCCGATTCTGGACGTGAAATGTTGTTGTTTGGCATTAACGGGGGCTGCCATGAAGGCGCTTTTTGTCCGGAATCGTATATTTGCGCCCATACGGGCGTATTTCAAGAATAATCCTTTCGGACAGCGTTCGCTTTCGAGCGGCATAAAAATTCTACAAAAAGGTGTTTCGACTATGCGTATGCGCAGGGCTCTTGCGGTTGCGGCTATTGCCGTGTTTTCGTTCTTTTCCTTACCGCTTGCCGACGGATGGCTAGCTTGGGTTCCGGCACAGGCCAAGCAGTCTAATGGTAATGCGGGCGGCAACGGAAATAACGAACACGGGGCCGGCAACGGCAACGGACATGCGCGACCGAAGGCGAATCTGGCGCCGGTCGCCGATGCGGGCGCGGATCGTGCCACATCGGTGGGGCAGACGGTGGTGCTGGACGGCAGCGGTTCGGTCGATCCCGACGGCGACCCCGCGCTGTTTACCTGGGAGATCGTGGCCTGGCCGGCCGGTAGTCTGGCGCAGCTGGATGATTCCCATGCGGTACGGCCGGCTTTTACGGCTGACATGCCCGGCGATTACCGGATCGAGCTGACCCTGGATGACGGTTACCAGACCGGCGCACCCGATGAAGTGGTGGTGAGCACCGGCAATGTCGCGCCTGCGGCGGATGCCGGGGATGACCGGTCGGTAGTGCAAGGCGCGACCGTGCAGCTGGACGGCGCCAATTCTGGCGACGCCAATGGCAACCGGATCAGTTTCAACTGGACGCTGGTAGAGGTGCCCGAGGATAGCGGCGCGGCGATATCCAATCCGAACGAGGCGCGGCCGAGCTTCCTGGCCGACCTGCGGGGCGAATATGTGGTGGAATTGGCGGCTGGCGACGGCTGGATCACGGGCGCGCCGGATCGGGTGATCGTGAGCACCGGCAATATCGCGCCGGCGGCCAATGCGGGCGCGGATCTGCGGGCTGTGGTCTCCGCGCGGCATCATGACGACGACGAAGATGGCGATGACGACGGGGAGGACGGCGACCGCGACGATTCGGACTCGAGTTCCGACTCCTACTCCGGACATGATGACGGCGAAACCGGTGGCCTGATCGCGCTGGACGCCGAACTGTCCGGCGATTCCAATGGCGACGAGGTCGCCTTCCGCTGGACGGTGTTGAGCGCGCCCGACGGCGCCCGTTACCGTATCCGTAATTCC
>JAOUMF010000266.1 GCA_029881615.1 Alphaproteobacteria bacterium
GATCGTCGCTTCCTCGGCATCCTTGCGCCTGGCTGCCTGTTCCCGGGCAATGTCGGCCATCTGCGAGGCCGTGCGGACCTCGATCTCGCGCCGCTGCTCAAGGTTCGCATATTCCCTGTCGCGGGCGATCTGCAGGCTTTTCTGGTCGGCCTCCAGGTTCTTCAGTTCCATCATGACCCGCGTATCCTGCTCGATGTCGTTGCGGCGCTTGCGCCGGTCCTCGATCTCCTCGGTCAGCTTGGTCAGGCCCGCCGCGTCGAACGCATTGTCCGGGTTGAAGAACTCCTTGTTGGTCTGGTCCAGGCCGGTCAGCGACACGGATTCCAGTTCCAGGCCGTTCTTCAGCAGATCCTCGGACACCGCGCGCTGCACTTTCTGCACGAAATCCACCCGCTGTTCATGCAGCTCCTCCATGGTCATCTCGGCCGCCACCGCGCGCAGGGCGTCGACAAACTTGCCTTCGACCAGTTCCTTCAGCGCACTCGGCTCCATGGTGCGCCGGCCCAGCGTCTGTGCCGCCGCCGCGATGGAATCGGTGGTCGGCTGGACGCGAACATAGAATTCCGCCAGCACATCGACACGCATGCGATCACGGGTGATCAGCGCCTGTTCGTTGGCGCGGCGTACTTCCAGCCGCAGCGTATTCATGTTTACCGGAATGACCTCATGCAATACCGGAAACACCAGGGCGCCACCGTTCATCACGACCTTCTGGCCGTTGGCGCCCGTCCGCACGAACGAAATTTCCTTCGAGGCCCGCGTATAGAGCCGCGAGAAAATCATCCCCACGACGATGAGCATAACGACGATCACCGCAACGGCGCCGACAATTGGCATAAACATATCAAACGACATTATTTTTCCCCTTTCCCAAATAAAGTCCGCTATTCCCGCACCAGCGCATCGCTGGTCACTTCGATAGCCTTGAATACACTTCCCTGCTGGCTGACCAGCAGCACCTGGTCTCCCTCGCGAAAGACCGTGTCTTCCTGGTCTGGCTCGATCAGCAAATAATGAGCCTGGCCGTTATGATCCCTCAGCTTGCCTTGCGCGGGCTTTCCCAGGCTTGCCTCGCCCATGGTCAGCACGGCGGTGCGGCCAACGAATGTCTTGCTGTCGACCGCCTCCGTCTCGATATCGGGAACCAGGCGCCCCAGGCCGATCGCCAAATAACGCGTCACGAACGAGCCACCGAAGAAGGCGGGAATACTGGCCAGCAGGGCCGGCAAATATAGACCGCTCACCCCGTGGACAACGCTCTGGACGACATACCCCATCAGCCCGAAACTGGTCAGGAAGGCCACGATAACCACCAGCAGCGGCACCCTTCCCACACCGAAGAAACCCAGCACCATCTGAAGAAATTGACCGGCGCCACCACCTGAATCGACGCTTGCATCAATGTCCGCGTCCATATCCATATCCAGTTCCGCGTCCATATCCATGTCGACACCGGCGTCGATGTCCCAGTCTTCGGGCACGAGATTGTCCAGGGCCCCCATCATCCCGAACCCGCCCAGCGCCAGCATCAACTCAAGAAAACCGAGTATCAGCATGACCGCGATAGAAATCGCAAAGGGGCGGTTGGCCTCTGTCAGCAAAAATTCAATCATCGCAATTCCCCCCGTTCAGCCCGTAACCGGCCCTAACCCTGCTCCTTGAACTGGGCCAGGCGCTCATTGACGCGGTTCTTGCGGGCCAGATTCTCAAGCTCGGCATTCATGGCCGCCGATTTGCGGTCCGGCGCGTCGCCGCCACCGATGCCGCCACCGATCTCCATGGCGCGGTCGAAGGCTTCCGACGCCTTTTCCACCCGGCGTTCCGTGTCCGACCCTTGCGGACCGTTTCCATCGCCACCGCTGGCGGCGGCCTCCTTCTGCGAGGCGCGGAACTCCCGCAGCTCTTCCTTCATCTCGGTCTTGCGACCGCGCAGCGCCGCGACATACCCCTCCAACTCGGCCTGGGCCTCGCGGGTCTCGCCGATCGTGGATTCCAGCACCGGAATCTGCGCTTCGATGTTCAAAAGCTTTTCGACGCCGGCTTCCGCCAGGTCCTCGCGCTTCTCCCTCAACGCTATCCGGATATTTTCCGACAGTTCCTCATGCTTCTTGTTCTCTCCCGCCAGCCGGCGGGTCGCGTGATACTGCCGGGTCATGACCTGCCCCAGCTCAGCGCGCACATCGTCGATCGCCTGATTGACCTCGCGGATCGCCTCTTCCATCACCATTTCCGGGGCCAGACTCTCGACCGCGGTCACAATCATGTTCGCACTCCCCTAAACCAGCCGCTTTACGCGGGACGCCAATGACTCACTCATGACTTTCTTCCTTTCCCTTGTACTGTTTTCTGCGATTTTGAAGGCTCTTTCGCCGGCCTGCCTTCCAGCAGTCTGGCGACCTCCAGAATTTCAGGAAGCCGCTGCGTAACGGTCTCTTCCCGGTAACAATGGGTCTTCGGAGTAAGGCTGTACTGCAGGATCGTCAGCATCAGTCCGAAAACCCGCTCGGCCACCGCCGCTTCCATTTTCGCCAGGTTATCCGAGGCTTTCTCCACCCCGCTCTCTTTCTCTGACTCGGCCAGCGACGACAAGGCGGTTGCCATCATGTCCGGTAGCCAGCCCAGCAAATGAACCAGCAGTTCCGAATGAATAAGGTGACTGGATTCCAGCGCCCGTACCCGATGCAACAGCGGGGTGATCCGTTCTTCCTCCACCCGCAAGGCCTGGGCGTAATCGCCGCGCCCCTTCTGCTGACGGTGGGCCGCGCGCACGAGATAACGGATCTTCTCGCTCGGCGTCACCGCATCCGGAATATTCAGCGCCGACAGCATGGCCATGTCATCCGCGCTCATCCGCACGCTCAACGGTGTCATTTTGTCAGGCATCGCACCCCATCCTGTTTCCCCCTATGCGTTAGAAGCATCGCTCAATTGCGTTAATGAATTGCATATGGGGATAGCGTATTTTTTTGTCAACATATGTAAGACAATTGTTTTCAATAAAATACGATCTAATTTGCCAAACACGGCGCCAGCGGCCCTTTACCGGGCATAAATCCCGGAGCGGATTCAGTTCTTGAGTCAGTCTCGCCATTGTCCCATATAAAGAGATAGGCGGCGCGCCACCCTTGCGGGTAAGGTGAACGCTTGGATGATGGGGAGTTGCAAATCGGTAGGAAGGGCCGTCCACGGCCGGAATCCGGTGACTTCCCTGGCAGATGCCAGACATATTGCCGCCCGGTCCGGTTTGATCGCCGGACATGAGGGGAACTGGATAAAATTTGACGAGACACGGGGAAAAATGACGGAGCGAATGAAGAAGGGCGGTTTACGGGTGGATGCCGCGCTGGGAAAATTTATTGCCGACAGGGCAGCGCCGGGCACGGGCGTGGATCCGGACGGCTTCTGGTCAGCCTTCGAGGCAATTCTGTCCGATCTGGGACCGAAAAATACCGCGCTGCTGAACCAGCGCGACGAGCTTCAGGCAAAGATCGACGAATGGCATAAGGCGCGCAAGGGCCAGCCCCATGACGCGGACGCCTATAAGGCTTTCCTCCAGGAAATCGGTTATCTGCTGCCCGAGGGCGGGGATTTCACCATCGCGACCGACAATGTGGACGACGAAATCGCTGTCATCGCGGGGCCGCAGCTGGTCGTTCCGGTCAACAATGCGCGCTATGCGCTGAACGCAACCAATGCCCGCTGGGGCAGGCTTTACGACGCGCTCTACGGCACCGATGTGATCCCCGACGATAACGGCCAGGAGGCCGGCGCCAGTTATAACCCGGCCCGCGGCAAGGCGGTCATGGACTATGCCGGCAATGTACTGGACGAGGCCGCGCCCCTGGCGAAGGGAAGCCACAAGACCGCGACGGCCTATCGGCTTTCGGGCCAGGCGCTGGCGGTAACGCTGGCCGACGGTAGCGAGACGGGCCTGGCGCAGCCGGAAAAATTCGCCGGTTACCTGGGCGCCCCCGACGCGCCGACGTCGGTGTTGCTGCGCAATAACGGCCTGCATATGGAATTACAGATCGACCGGAACCATCAGGTCGGCAAGGACCACCCGGCGGGCGTCAAGGACGTTCTCATGGAAGCCGCCATGACCACGATCCAGGATTGCGAGGATTCGGTCGCCGCCGTCGATGCCGAAGACAAGGTGCTGGTCTATTCGAACTGGCTCGGCCTGATGAAGGGCGATCTGGAAATCACGTTCAAGAAGGACGGCAAGCCCCTGACCCGCCGCCTGAACCCCGACCGCGAATTTATCGCGCCGGACGGCTCCACGCTTTCCCTGCACGGGCGCAGCCTGCTGCTGGTCCGCAACGCGGCGCAGCTGATGACCAGCGACGCGGTCCTGGACCGGGACGGTAACGAGGTTCCCGAAAGTTTCCTCGACGCCATGATCACGGCACTGATCGCGATCCATGACATCAAGGGCCTGGGCAAGCTGCGCAACAGCCGCACCGGCAGCATGTATGTGGTGAAGCCAAAGATGCATGGGCCGGAG
>JAOUMF010000267.1 GCA_029881615.1 Alphaproteobacteria bacterium
TCGGTTCCAGGCCATGCATGTTTCGGTCACCGGCGTCTTCACCAATACCGTCCCGGTCGATGCCTATCGCGGCGCCGGACGCCCGGAAGCGATCTATCTGGTGGAACGCACCGTGGACGCGGCGGCACGCCAGTTGGGCATAGACCCCGCCGAACTGCGGCGGCGGAACTTCATCGGCGCCGAGGAAATGCCCTTCACCACGACCATCGGCGCCACATACGATTCCGGCGATTTCGCCCGCAACCTGAAAGACGCGCTGAAACTGGCCGACGATGATCGTTACGCCGAACGCAAGACCGAGTCGGCGGCGCGAGGCCGGTTGCGCGGCAAGGGCATCGCCCATTACATCGAAAATTGCGGATCGGGCCAGCAGGAAACCGGCCGCATGCGGGTCGAGGAGGACGGAACCGTCGTCCTTACCATCGGCACCCAGGATAACGGCCAGGGCCATCAGACCGCCTATGGACAGATCATTGCCGGACGGCTGGGTATCGATATCGCCCGCGTGCGGGTGATTCAGGGCGATACCGATCTGGTGGCCACCGGCACGGGCACCGGCGGTTCGCGCTCGTTGCCCATCGGCGGGGTTTCCTGTGATCGGGCAACCGGCGACCTGATCGAAAAGGGCAAACGTATCGCCGCGGAAGTTCTGGAAGCCGCCATCGAGGATATCGAATTCGCCGACGGTGCCTTTTCCATCGCGGGCACCGACCGTGCGGCCAGCCTGGCCGATATCGCCCGCGCCGCCCGTGATCCGGCAAAACTGCCGCCCGGCGAGGAGCCCGGACTGACCGGCGAGGGCGCCCATGGCTCGACCCTCTATACTTTCCCCAATGGCTGCCATGTCTGCGAGGTCGAGATCGATCCCGAAACCGGACAGGTCACACTGGACCGCTACGCCGTGGTCGATGATTTCGGAAAAGTCATCAATCCGATGCTGCTGGCCGGCCAGGTATATGGCGGCATCGGCCAGGGCATTGGCCAGGCGCTGCACGAAAACTGCGTCTATGACGATGACGGGCAACTGCTCAGCGGTTCCTTCATGGATTACGGCCTGCCCCGCGCCGACGACATCCCCGATATCGCCTTCCACTATCACGAGGATGCGCCCTGCACCACCAACCCGCTGGGGCTGAAAGGGTCTGGCGAGGCCGGCGCGGTCGGCGCGCCCCCCGCGATCATGAACGCAATTCTCGACGCCCTTTCGGTGCGCGGCGTCACCGCCATCGACATGCCCGCCACGCCGCAAGCGGTTTGGCGCGCCATTCAGGACGCCGCCTGATGGACAAGGTTCAGGCGCAATATGAACGCTGGATTTATCCCGAACCGGTCGAGGATCTGGAAGCCTGGATAGCCGGCGGCGCCATTTCGGCGGGCGACGCCAGGGAATGTGGCGATATCTTCTGGCCCGCCACCGGCTACCGCGAGGGCATGAATATCCTGGTCGCCGGTTGCGGCGCCAACCAGGCGGCCCGTTATGCGCTGAAGCATCCCACGGCGAAGGTCACCGGCATCGATCTCAGCGAGGCCTCGCTGGCCCATGAGGAAAAGCTGAAGACCAAACATGGCCTGGATAACCTGACGCTGCACAGGATGCGGCTGGAAGAAATATCGAAACTGGGCCAGGCCTTCGATTTCATCGCCTCGTCGGGCGTGCTGCATCACTTGCCGGACCCGGTGGCCGGGCTGAAGGCGCTGGCCGGCGTGCTGGACCGCGACGGCGTCATCTACATCATGCTGTACGGCCGTTACGGGCGTACCCCGGTCTATATGATGCAAGACCTTTTCCGCCGCCTGCACATGGGCCAGACCGAGGACGACGTAGCGCTGGTCAAGGAAACCATCAGGCTGCTGCCCCCGGAACATCCGCTGAGACCCTACGAAACCCGGTCCACGGATATGAAATTCGATTCCGGGCTGGTCGACCTGTTCCTGCATCAACAGGACCGTCCTTACAGCGTCCCCGAGATCATGGAATTCACCCGCGACGGCGGCCTGACCTTTCAGGCCTGGGTCCAGCCGGCATTTTACAATCCCGATGTCGCGATCCCGGAAAACCATCCCCTGTATCAGCGCATGGAACAGCTGCCCGACGAGGAGCGCTGGGCCGCAATGGAATTGTTTGGCGGGATCTTGTCGCGGCATGATTTCTGCGTTTGCCGCCCCGACCGGCCGCGCGACAGCTACAATATCGATTTCACCGACCCCGGATTTGCCGGACGCGCGGTGCCCCTGTCGCAAGGCGGCACCCTGGCCTCCGCCGCAGCCGGCAGACCGGCCATCCTGTCCAGCCCAAGGCGCCCACCCATGACCTTGCCGCCGCCGCTGGCCACGATATTCCAGCAGATCGACGGTGCCCGCACCATTGCCCAATGCCTGGAATCCGCGCCGTTGAACGCGCCGCCCGAAATCATACAACAGCATGGCATGCGGTTCTTCCGCACATTATCGCGAACCGGCCATGTGGCCTTCCGGCTTAAGGAGACATCGTGAACGATTATCAGGAATGGATGCCCCGGCTCGTCACGCTTGCCCATCGGGCCGGCGAGGCGATCATGGAAATCTACGCCACCGACTTTGGGACCGAAATCAAGTCCGACGATTCGCCGGTGACCGCCGCCGACGTCGCCGCGGAGGCGGTGATCGAGGCTGGCTTGCGCGAGCTCGCCCCCGACATCCCGCTGGTTGCCGAGGAAGCAGCCTCGGCCGGGCATATGCCCGATATTTCCGGTGGGCGATTCTGGCTGGTAGATCCGCTGGACGGCACCCGCGAATTCATCAGCCGTAACGGCGAATTCACGGTCAATATCGGACTGATTATCGATGGCGCGCCGGTACTAGGCGTCGTTCATGCCCCGGCGCTGAATCTGACCTTCACCGGCCTGGCCGGGGTTGGCGCGACCGTGGCCCGCAACGGCGGCGGGGCGACGGCGATCTCCGTGCGGCCCGTTCCCGCCGGCGGCGTAACCATCGTCGCCAGCCGCCGTCATGGCGACCCGGCGGCCATAGACAAGCTTCTGCGCGGCCACCCGGTGGCCGACCGCAAGACCGCCGGCAGTTCCCTGAAATTCTGTCTGGTCGCGGAAGGCGAGGCGGATCTCTATCCGCGCTTCGGCCGCACCATGGAATGGGACACCGCCGCCGGCCATGCGGTACTGACCGCCGCCGGCGGCCATGTCACCGACGAACATGGCGCCCCCCTCGTCTATGGCAAGGCGGGGGTCGACAACCCGCCCTTCATCGCCTGGGGCGGCATGAAGCCCTGGGCCAGCTAGGCTGCGTCCCCGGTCGCGACGGCCTCCCAGCCGATCATCGCCAGCTTGCGCGCCTCGCCCCAGCGATAACCGCCCATGGCGCCGGTCTTGCGAATTACCCGATGACAGGGAATCAGCCAGGCGATGGCGTTGGCGCCGTTTGCCGTTCCCACCGCCCGGGCCGCGCCCGCCGGCAAGCCGATCCGCCGGGCCAGTTCGGAATAGGTGGTCAGCGCACCTGGGGGCACCGACAGTAGCGCCCGCCATACCGATAGCTGAAACCGGCTGCCCCGCACCAACAGGCGCAGCGGTGGGGTGCCAGGGGCGGCATCGCGCGCCGTCGCGAATATATGCGCGACCAAGGGCGCCGTCGCCGCATCCTCATGGCAAATCCTCGCCCGTTCCCATCCGCGCGACAGATGTGCCAGTGCCGCATCGCGCCCCTCCGGCTCGGTAAAGGCCAGTCCGCAGATTCCACGTTCGCTGGCCATCAGCAGGCATTCGCCGAACGGACTGGGGTGAAATCCGTAATGAATGGACATCCCCTCGCCCCGCGCCTTGTATTCACCGGGCGTTACCGCCTCGAGGCCAACGAACAGGTCGTGCAGCCTGCCCGGTCCCGACAGGCCGGCATCGAAGGCCGCGTCCATTACGCTGGCGGACTCGTCCAGACGCCGCTTGGCCGCCTCCAGCGACAGATGCTGCAGAAACTTCTTTGGACTGACCCCGGCCCAGGCGGAAAACATGCGCTGGAAATGATGCTCGCCGAGCCCGGCTTCGGCCGCCAGTTCCCCCAGTGAAGGCTGTTCGGGGAAACGCGCCGCCAACCGTTCCAGCGCCCGCTGGATTCGGTGATAATCTGAACCGGTCGATGCCGGCCTGTCGATGATATCCTGTTCCATGACCGCAGTATGCGGCGGAATCTGTTTTCGGCCCACCCGATTCTTGCGGTAATCAGCCTGTCAAATCATCCAGCGTCCGGCCATAACACACGATCCTGGGATCGGTCCCTTCCGCGCAAGCGATCCGTTCGAAGCCCAGCTTGCGATAGATGCCGTCGGCGGTTGGCATGCGGTCGGGGATGGTTTCCAGGCGAACCGACGCATAACCGGCTTCCCCCGCCATGCCCATCGCCAGCCAGGTCAGATTGCGGCCGATCTTCATTTCGCGGAAGTCGGGCCGCACATAGAGGCGTTTCAATTCGGCCACGCCCGGCGAGTAACGACAGGTCGCCACGCAGC
>JAOUMF010000268.1 GCA_029881615.1 Alphaproteobacteria bacterium
CGACCATGGCACCGCGCGGAAGCGCAACATGATTTTGCGGAAGCTGCGCAAGGCCAAGAAACTGGGAACGCTGGCGGCGGAGTAGCGCCGGCCCTATTATCCCGCCATGACCTATCGTATCGCCTATATGGGCACACCGGATTTCTCGGTTGGGGCGCTGGCCGCGCTGATCGATGCCGGGCATGAGATCGCCTGCGTCTATACCCAGCCGCCGCGCCCCGCGGGGCGGGGCAAGAAGGACCGCCCTTCCCCGGTGCACGCCTTCGCCGCCGAACGCGGGATCGAGGTGCGCCACCCCGTATCGCTGCGCGACGAGGGCGAACAGGCGGCTTTCGCGGCGCTGGACCTGGATCTGGCGGTAGTGACCGCCTATGGACTGATCCTGCCGAAAGCCATTCTGCAGGCGCCGCGCCTGGGCTGTCTGAATATCCATGCCTCGCTATTGCCGCGCTGGCGCGGGGCGGCGCCGATCCAGCGCGCCATTCTGGCCGGCGACCGGCAGTCGGGCGTCACCATCATGCGGATGGACGAAGGGCTGGATACCGGCCCCATGCTGATGAAGGAAAGCGCGGCGATCGGGCCCGATACCAATGCCGGCGAGCTGCATGACAATCTTGCGGAGATGGGCGCGCGAATGATTGTCGAGGCGTTGGCGAAGATGGAAGCCGGATCGCTGGAACAAACGCCCCAGCCGGCGGACGGCGTCACCTACGCGGCCAAGATCGACAAGGCGGAAACCCGCATAGACTGGACCCGTCCGGCGGTGGAAATCGAGCGCCAGCTGCGCGCCTTCGCGCCGGCTCCGGGCGCCTGGTTCGAACTGGCGGGCGAACGGATCAGGGCGCTGGCCGGCACGGTCACGGACAAAAGCGGCAATCCAGGCACGGCGCTGGACGATGCGCTGACGGTGGCCTGCGGCGAGGGGGCGATCCGGCTGAATATGGTGCAGCGTGCCGGCAAGGGCGCCATGGAGGCCGCCGCTTTCCTGCGCGGCCGCGCGGTTCCGGCGGGAACCGGTCTGACATGACCCGCTGGAAGATCACCATCGAATATGACGGCGCCGGGTTCGTTGGCTGGCAGCGCCAGGAAAACGGTCTGGGCGTTCAGCGGGCGCTGGAAGATGCGATCGAGAAATTCGCCCAGGAACGCGTCACCGTCTTTGGCGCCGGCCGCACCGACAGCGGGGTCCACGCGCTGGGACAGGTTGCGCATTTCGATCTGGACAAGGAAACCGACGCGGAAACCGTGCGCAAGGCGCTGAACTATCACTGCAAGGGCCAGCCCGTGGCGGTGCTGGAGGCCGAAGCGGTGGACGATGAATTCCACGCCCGCTTTTCGGCCAGATCGCGCCATTATCTGTATCGCATCCTGGCGCGGCGCGGGCCGCCGGCGCTGGAAACCGGCCGGGTCTGGCATGTGCCCGTGCCACTGGACGTCGCGGCGATGCATCAAGCCGCGCAAATGCTGATCGGCAAGCATGATTTTTCCAGTTTTCGGGCCGCCCTGTGTCAGGCGGAATCGCCGGTGAAGACGCTGGATGTCCTGAATGTCGCGCGCATGGCCGACGAGATTCATATCACCGCTTCGGCGCGGTCGTTCCTGCATAACCAGATCCGCATTCTGACCGGCACGCTGCGGATGGTGGGCGAGGGGCGTTGGACCGCCGAGGACGTACGCCGGGCGTTGAAGGCGCAAGATCGTGCCGCCGCGGGCCCGACCGCCCCGCCGGACGGGCTCTACCTGACCAGGGTCGATTACTGACAAACCGGAATGAAAAAGCCCGGCTGCGTTATCGCATGCCGGGCTTCGGTCCAAGGGGTAATCTCTGTTTCGGCGGCTACAATGCCGCGTTGATCGCGAAATCCTTCAGCATGGCGCTAAGGATGAACTCCAGCGCCACGAGCAGGGCCGCATAACCGCCGTTCAATCCCAGCGCATGGCGCAGAATGAACCAGTGATAGGTCCATAACAGACCCAGCAGCGAAAAGGATGCGATCGCGATATTGCCGTCATGGATTATGCCGCTCATCATGCCGGTCCAGAACAGCAGGCCAACCAGCGCGTACGGCACATGCATCCAGTTATAGGCGGCCACGTAACGGAAGAAATTCTTGTTGCAATTCAGCAACGGCGCCAGACGATCGACGACCAGCGGCCAGGCAACGAACCAGCACAGCGCAAAAATGCTGAATTCGGCGAGGGCTGCGCCCGGCAGGCCCGCCTGCGCCGCCAGCTTGCCGAAATTTCCATAATTGTCCGACGGCACGCCATATTCGATGGCGATGGTCAGCAGATAGATCGGCAGGATAATCACTATCGCCCAGTATGACCGGACCGCCCCGGCATAACTGTTCTCGAAAAGCGCCGCGGCGCGCGGGTCGCGCCAGAACATTCGCCAGGTGGCGATCAGGCCGCGGGTTGTTTCCTGAAGGGCGATCGAATAATTCACGTGCCGACTGTCCCGAATTAATGTCTGTTGGTGACGCGCGGATATTAACCTTTAAATGGTTACTATCTGACTAACGGATCCGCGGGGCGGAAATCCGCCATCGGATCGCCCGCGATATGCGGATTGAAAAGTCGGGTTTCAGGTAAAGTAGCCGTCGATCACCGCTTCATAGATGGCGGCAAGGTTCTCGATATCGGCAACGGCGACGCGCTCGTCGATCTTGTGCATGGTCTGGCCGACCAGCCCGAAATCCAGCACCGGGCAATGATCCTTGATGAAGCGGGAATCCGATGTGCCGCCGGTGGTGCTGAGTTCCGGGCGGATGCCCAGCACCTTTTCCACCGCATCGCCGACCAGGTCGCTCAACGGGCCCGGCGGGGTATAGAAGCTCTCGCCGCTGACCTTGATTTCCAGATCGTAGGCCGCGCCGCCGGCGGCCCTGTCCAGCCGCTGGCGCAGCATCGCGGTCAGGCTTTCCGACGTATGCAGGTCGTTGAAGCGCGCATTGAAGGCGGCGCGGGCCGTCCCCGGAATGATGTTGGTTGCCTCCATGCCGGATTCGATGCCGGTGATTTGCAGCACCGAGGGCTGGAAATGTTCCGACCCCGCGTCCAGCGGCTCGGCGATCAGCGCGGCCAGCATCGCGGTCAGCCGATGCGCGGCGTTGTCGGCCAGATGCGGATAGGCCACATGGCCCTGGGTTCCCTCGACCGTCAGCATGGCGTTCAAGCTGCCGCGCCGGCCGATCTTCATCATCTCGCCCAGCCTGTCGGGATTGGTCGGCTCGCCGGTGATGCAGGCGTCCAGCGTTTCGTTCCGGTCCACTAGCCATTGCAGCATCTTGACGGTGCCGTTGATCGCCGGGCCTTCCTCGTCGCCGGTGATCAGCAGGCTGATCGAGCCGTCGATCGGGCCCTTGTCCAGCCGCCGTGCCACGGCGGCGATCCAGCAGGCAATGGCGCCCTTCATATCGGCCGCGCCGCGGCCATGCAGTTCGCCGTCGCGGATGTCGCCGGCAAAGGGGTCGCTGCTCCAGCTTTCCACCGGCCCCGTCGGCACCACGTCGGTATGGCCGGCGAAACAGAGGTTCGGCCCCTTGTCGCCCAGGCGGGCATAAAGATTGTCGATGTCGGGCGTGCCAGCGTCGGAAAATTTCAGCCGGTGACAGGTAAAGCCCAGCCCCTCGAGAACCGCCTGCAACAAATCCAGCGCGCCGCCTTCCTCGGGCGTTACGCTGGGGCAGCGGATCAAATCCCGGGTGAGTTGGATGGGGTCGATCATGTGACCGGCACCAGAAGATAACCACAGAGACACAGAGACACAGAGAGAATATTCTTCTCTGCGTACCTCCGCGCATTCTCAGCGAACTCCGCGGTAAAAAAGCTAACCGCGGAAAACCGCGGAGGTGCGCAGAGAATCTGATTTTCTCTTTCTCTGTGTCTCTGTGTCTCTGTGGTTCCCATTGCCATTGTCTTTTCCGCCCTCTCTGCGAGCGATCAGTCCCGCAGCAGATCGTTGATCGAGGTCTTGGAACGGGTCTGGGCGTCGACGCGCTTGACGATGACGGCGCAATAGAGGCCCGGGCCCGGCGTGCCGTCCGGCAGCGGCTTGCCCGGCAGCGTGCCCGGCACCACCACCGAATAGGGCGGCACCTTACCGATATGCACCTCGCCGGTGGCGCGGTCGATGATCTTGGTCGAGGCGCTGATGAACACGCCCATGGAAAGCACCGAGCCCTCGCCGACGATCACACCCTCGACGACCTCGGACCGGGCGCCGATGAAGCAGTTGTCCTCGATGATCACCGGGCCGGCCTGCAGGGGCTCCAGCACGCCGCCAATGCCGACGCCGCCCGACAGATGCACATCCTTGCCGATCTGCGCGCAGGACCCGACGGTCACCCAGGTATCCACCATGGTTCCCTTGTCCACATAGGCGCCAAGATTGACAAAGCTTGGCATCAGCACGACGCCCGGCGCGATATAGGCCGACCGGCGCACCACGCAGTTCGGCACCGCGCGGAAGCCCGCGCCCCG
>JAOUMF010000269.1 GCA_029881615.1 Alphaproteobacteria bacterium
CATTCCGGAAAAATACGTCGCTAACGGTCTTTCTGTCCGTTCACAAAGATTGATCCAGAATTCCGGCGAAACCATGGCGACCACGGAGGCTGTTTAAAAGTGATAACTCGGCGGGCAGGGGGTGTCTTCGGCCGCGCGCGGGTCGACGCGGCGGCCGGCCCGGGGATGAAAGGGCAAGTCATGTTCGCGCATGAAGGCGCGTACCTCCTGGGGCGTCCAGTCGATCAGCGGATCGACGCGTACCAGGCTTCCTTCCATGTCGACGCGCAATGCGGTTTGCGGCGAAGGCAGGTGATAGACCGCGCTGATCCAGCAGTCGTAATGCACCAGAATATCGTTCAGGTGGACCAGCTCATGCACCCGCCCCAACCCGCTTCTGTATTCCGCCCACATGCGTTCGTAATGGTCGGATGTATCGGGCAGAATACCGGATTTTCCGCCGTCGGTTTCGGTCACGCGGGTCAAGCCCAGCATCTTCACGATATCGGCGCGGTGCGCTTCGCTTTCCTCGAACAACTCGCCGGGACGGCAAAATACCACCGGAGTGTCCGGGTCGATATCCGCGATCATTTTCAGAACCACGATGCTCGGCGCTCTCAAGGATGCGGTTGTTACCGTCATGCCGGGAAACCGATCCTTTATCAGGTAGCGCAGCAACTCTTGGGTCGAGAGGTCCTGGCAGGCTTCGCGAAGCTCGTCGAAATCGATCATCGGGTGATCCCCCGGTACTGTGTTTACGTCGCGGCGAGGCAAGTCGAACACCACAGCGCGCCTATGTCAACGCCGTGATTATGGTTTTAAGGCAAAAAAAATGCCCGGCGGGGCGACAGCGTGGTTTGAGAGGCTTCCCCATACTCTCTGCTGTCGAGCCCTCCACCGGGCAGGCAAGGAACTGGATCTGAAAAAGGCATCGCGATTCGCGACAGGATCCATGTGCAATCTATTCGTGAAGCGGCCGGGCCGTATGTGAGTTTCACCACATCCATGGATGGGGACAGCACAAAATTATCCGATGGCGGCCTTGATCAGGGCTGCCGCCATGGCTTCCGCGCCGCCCGTGGATAGCGACTCGAAATGTTGCCTGGTGAGATTGAAAAGCGCTTGCGACGTGGCTTTCGTGAAAACAACCGTGCCGTCGGTCTCGATCGACTGCAATCCGTCCCAGGGCAGCGAGGCGACATTGCTGGCTATCGCGTCTTCCAGCGACCAGGCGTCCGGCATATCAAGCGATACCCGGCCTTGCTCTACCCGGACCGGATAGCCGCCCGGTAGCCCGTTGGGAGCCGGAACATGCATATGCACGCTGCCGTGGCCCGCAAGCGCGGGCAGTAATTTCAGTGCGGACGATGCAGTCAACAGGTTGAAATCCAGCTCGTAAGGGATGGGGTAGGGGCGCAGGAAGGTTTGCGCGGCGATGTCCGACACGTCGCGACCATCCAGCTCGGCGCGCAGCATAAAGGGCGGTGCTTCGCCAAGCGGCGTTTCGGTTTCGCGATAGACGAAATATTCCAGCGCATGCTGGGCAACGAGGCTGACATTCACCGCCGAGGGCTCGCAGCCTGTTGCCGCCGCCACGCCGAAGCGGACCTTGGGGGCGATCTCGTCGACATTGCCTACACCGCAAATCGGTCCGGGGCCGGTGCGGTGCAATATCGTGTTGACTACATCGGGGTAGGATGCGCCCACCCAGGGTGTCGTCAGGCCCGACTCGGCCCAGGCGCAGCGCACGGCCAGCATGGGGGTCAGGTGACAGGCCAGCCACCCGGCGAAAGGCAGGGCGCGCGCGGCCCCGCCCGCCGGTCCGATCAGGCGGTCGATCCGCCACCAGGGCAGCATGCTGGGCGCGGCCAACGTTACGTCCGGCGCGATGTCGCGCAGCTTTCTGGCCGCGGAAGCCTGGTTTACGTCCAGCTCAACAAATCGAATGGCGGGATAATGCCCCTCGATGGCGGCCCCGATTCGCGCCTGATTGGTCTTTTTGATACCCCGCGCGGGATCGCGCCCGGCAACGATGATTTCGGTGAACACGCCGGCACGCGCCGTTGCCTCCAGGATATGGCCGTTCAACTGACCAAAGGAGATGAGGAGGAGGCGGCTCACAATTTTTGTCCGGTATCATGCATGGCCGCAGCATCGTCGGAAAAGAGCACGGCGGCAAGGCCATTGGCCTTGCCGCCGCTCACGGATGTCCGTCGCACTTGGCGCGATGCGCTAACGCCGAATGTCGTAACGGCCCATCAATTTATACATCGTCACGCGGGAAACGCCCAGTTCCCTGCCCGCGCGCGGGTGAGCAGGCAACCGGTCCGTTCAGATCGAAATTGTCGATATTCAGCGACCGGTCATCGGCCATAGTCACCGCCCGGCGCATTTTGCTGATCGGTTCGCGCATATTTCCGGGCCATGAATACTGTTTTAGCATCGCCAGGCAGTCCGCCGTCAGGATGTCGGCCGGTGCGGGCGCGCTCTGTGGAATCAGGACATCCCTCGATACCGCGGCGGATTCAGTTTTTTTCTCCGTCACGGAGTTGATATTTAGAACCAGATTCTCGCCGGAAATCCGGTCCGGAATCACCGCGGGTCTCCCCACCCCTGTCATGACCTATCCCTCAAATGTTGGTCGAAGCCACCTGTCGTCTATTCATGTTTATTAATGAATTCGTAAATAATATTTTACCGTTATTCTCGGGGATAACAAGGTGGTTCAATAAGGTGCCGGTATCGCCATAGGCCGGTTCGAAAGGCCTCAGCCCGCATTTCCGCGGGGTGGCGTTGCGGTCGCGGCCAGTGCGGCGGCGCCCATGCACCAGAGGGCCGCGGTGATGGCGATTGCTTCCATCGAAACGCCGCCATCGATCAGCAATCCCATGGCGGCCGGGGCCAGCCCCGTGGAAAACACCATGATCGCCTGGTCGAACGATCGGATCGCACCCAGATGTGTGGCGCCATACAGTTCCGCCCATAGCGCCCCCTTCACCACGAATGAGACGCCGGTATTGAGGCCCAGCAGCGCCATGAAGAAGGGCGCGGCCAAGGGCGAATCCGTGGCGAACAGCAGAAGGCAGGCCAACATCAGCGGCGCCAGGGACACCGGTATCAGCCGGCTGGCCGACAGGCGGTCGACGACCGGGCCGGTGGCGATCATGGTCACTACCGACGCTACTGCGAAGACGCTGAACGATCCCGCCATCAATTCAAGCGGCCAGCCCTTGGTCTCCGCCAGATGGACCTGATGGAAGATCAGGCCGGTGAAGATGAAGGAAGGCGCCAGAAGCGCGGGAACGCGCAGCCAGAAGCCGGGGTCGCGCAGCACGCCACCAAGGGATTTGTCGGATTTTCCAGCTCCTTTTATCTGTCGTCTTTCCTGAAGCTCCCGGTCCCGCGCGCCATGGCCCCGCAGCAACAGGAATACCAGTGGCGTGATGGTGATCAGGGCGACGCCCGTGCCGGTCCATAAGCTTTGCCAGTCGATCACGGCGAAGGCCGCTACCACAAGGAAGGGCAGCGCGAACTCGCCCACGGGATGACCCAGCGAGGCGATGCTGACGGCGCGGCCGCGTTCCGCCTCGAAATAGCGCGCCATGGCGGTGATCCCGGTATGGCTAGCCAGACCCTGACCGAACAGGCGCAGACCGTATATGGCGGCGCCCAGTGCCGGGATGCTCCAGGCCGCGCCCATCAACAGGCTGGCGCCGGCCATTCCCAGTATGACCCCCACGGCGAAGCGTGCCAGCGAAACCCGGTCGATCAGCCGGCCGGCCCAGACAAGGGTGGCGGCGCTCAACATCGTGCCGGTGGCGTAGACCGTTCCGAATTCCCCGTGGGACAGGCCAAAGGTCGTGCGAATCTGGCCGCCGAACAGCGAGATGAAGAAAGTCTGCCCGAAGCTGGAGGCGAAACACATGAAGGCCCCGAAAGCGATCAGCAGCCCATGGGCGCGGAGGAATGTCAGTGGAAGCATCGCGCCTTCTACTCTTGCCACAGCGTCGGAGGAAGTTATTTTTCATAAACGCGGCAAGGCCGAATTCCGCCCGACTGTTTTAAATTTATTTACGCTCGTCTTGTAGTGTCGGTTGCCGGTCCCACAATATGTTGTGTTTTTAGTGTTTTGTGGGTGCGTACTTCTTCAGATTATTAATATTCCATTTACAGAAAAATTGATATAATTGGTTGATTCTCAACGATTCATCAAATAGGCCAGTCATGAGTTCCAACGTCACCAAGCTTCCCCGGGCACACAAGGACGCTTTGTCTCCGCATCCGCTTTCGGTTCAGGAAGCGATGGAGCGCGCCGCCGAATCGCGGCTCAAGACGACGTTGATCGCCGGGGTGGCCAGTTTCGTCTGGGTTCTGCTTTGCCTCATATATGCGTTCGCGCATATCGGCGGCGAGCGGCTCGCCAGTCTTGCGCCCCATGAGGCGGGGGCGTCTTCGGCCGGCGTCGCCTTGCCGCTGGTCGT
>JAOUMF010000270.1 GCA_029881615.1 Alphaproteobacteria bacterium
CCGGCCAGGACATCACAGTGGAAGACGTCTACAACATGACCTCGATCACCTATCCAGCCGCCTACCGCAACGAGTTTACCGGTGAATTCCTGAAAGTCATTCTGGAAGACGTGGCGGATAATCTTTTCAATCCGGACCCCTATTACCAGCAAGGCGGCGACATGGTGCGCGTCGGCGGCATGTCCTATGCCATCGATCCCAACAACGCCATGGGCTCGCGCATCTCGGACATGAAGCTGATCGCCACCGGTGAGGCGATCGATCCGGCCAAAACCTATACCGTCGCCGGCTGGGCCTCGGTCAATGAAGGCACCGAGGGCCCACCGATCTGGGACGTGGTCAACAGCTATATCGAGGACAAGAAGACCATCAACGTACCGGAAAACAAGAACATCCGCATAGCGGGCGGCTGATCGTGAAACCGCGGACAGAACGAGGCTGCAAATGACCGGGCTCGACGTATCGTTCGGCGGTGCGTTTCTGGCCGGCCTGTTGAGCTTTCTGTCGCCTTGCGTCCTGCCGCTGGTGCCGCCCTATCTGTGTTTTCTGGGCGGCGTAAGCCTGCAGCAGCTTGAAGAAGGCGGCAAGACCGATCCCGCGGCGGCGCGTCGGGTGGTGATGACCTCGGTCGTTTTCGTTCTGGGCTTCACCACCATTTTTGTGGCTTTTGGCGCCGCCGCCTCTTTCATCGGCCAATTCTTGGTGGAACATTCCATAATTCTGGCCCAGATCGCCGGCGCCTTTATCATCGTTCTGGGCTTGCATTTTCTCGGCGTTTTCCGGATCGCCCTGCTATATCGCGATGTACGCTTCCATGTGGAAAAGAAACCGGCCGGCCTGATCGGTGCGTATGTCGTCGGCCTGGCCTTTGCCTTCGGCTGGACCCCCTGCGCGGGGCCGGTACTGGCCGGTGTCCTGATGATCGCCGGCGCCGAGGAAACCGCCTATCAAGGAGCCGCGCTACTGGCGGCCTATGCCGGCGGCATAGGGGTTCCCTTCATAGCCGCCGCCTTCTTCGCCTCTCCCTTCATGCGCTTCATGGCTCGGTTCCGCCGTTATCAGGGCTGGGTCGAGCGTATCCTCGGCGTCATGCTGGTGTTGACCGGCATTCTATTCATCACCGGCAACGTCAATGAAATAGGCTACTGGCTTCAGGCAACCTTCCCCGATCTGTTCAGCGTCGTCAGCAAATAACGGATGCCTACCCAAACCTCATGAACATGATCCGCTCGTAGGAACGCAACTCACCGATACCAATTCTAAAAAGCAGCAGATCATTAGTCTCCAGCGATTCCAGCAGTTTGCCCATGCTGGCGTCAGCGCCATCGACAAGGCGCGTGAATTCGGGGTTGACGGCAACCTCTGGCGTCGCCTCGGAACGGCATTTTTCGAACATCGCCGCGACAATTGTAGCCTGCTCGCGCACCATGGCTACCACGCTCGCATCCCTCAAATCCTTGACCTCGCGACGGTACCGCGCCAGCACATCCATCGCCGCGCTGAGCCGGTCTACATGGTCGGAATATGTGACGACATTGTTGCGCCGGCGGAGATCGCCCAGAATCGCGCGAATTGGATCGATCGCATCCCGCGCCGCATCCGGATCATCCGCATCCAGCGCGGTGAGGCCGGTTTCGGCACGCGCCAGAATATCCCGAAGCGTATCTTTCCAGCCGCTATCCGCGGCGTATTCCACCGGTGGGCTGTCGCCGAACCGCTCTATCAGGGACGACCATTTGACAATAAAATCATCCAGCGCAAGCGCCGCTACCGCCGTATTGCCGGTACGCCCATGGAACACCGCTTCCCGGTAATGCGCATAAGCAGCATCATGCAGGATTCGGTAATCCGCCTCGTCGGCGTCCAGGGCGGACGGCGCCAATATCGCGCCCCACAAAAGCCCTGCAACTGCGGCAACAGCGATAACGATCCCCTTCACCATAATTTGCATCTCCCGCGATCAAATTGCAGCAATGTCCTGGCGAACGCATTATGCTAACATAGCGAAAATTGAATATGTAAGAATTCAAGCGGAGTCGGTAGAAATGACTTTTTGGCGCCTGATCCCTGTAATTCTGACAGTAATGTTCGCGGCTCCGGCATTCGCGGACGACGACTACAAAGGGCCAATCGCGACCGAGGACGGTATGTATACCGAATCCTGGTTCCTGCAGAGTTTCATGGACCTGTCCGACGACCTGGAAGAGACCACCCTTGCCGGGAAGCGGTTCGTCATTATGTGGGAGCTGAAAGGGTGTCCCTACTGCAAGGAAACCCATTTCGTGAATTTCGCCGCCGAGGAAATTCGCCATTTCGTGCGCCAAAACTTCAGCGTCCTGCAGCTCAACATCCAAGGCTCGCGCATAATTACTGATTTCGACGGCGAGGAACTGGCGGAGCGCGATCTGGCCCGGAAATACGGCATTCGTTACACCCCGACCTTCCAGTTCTTTGGCGAGGATATAGCCGCCATGTCCGGCCTGGATCCACGCAAGCGCGAAGTTACCCGCATGTTCAACCTGTTCAGACCGGAACTGTTTCTGGCGACATTTCGCTATGTCCATGAACGGGCTTACGAAACGGAAAATTTGCGCGCCTACCTGAAACGGCGGCTGAAAGAAAGCTGACCTGTAAAACAATAATTTCTACAGAGAGGAATGAAATGATCGGGACAAACAAGGTTAGCGGCTTTGCCATAGCCCTGGCGCTGTTGTTTGCCGGCACGGTCAACGCCACCGAAGTGACGAAAGAAGGCGAAATAAGCCTGCCCCTGCCGGTGATTGACGAAGGCGGATTACACAAACAGCCCTGGTTCCAGGAAACCTTCTTCGACTTGAACGAGGATCTGGCGGAAGCAAAATCACAGGGAAAACGCCTGGTCATCATCTGGGAACAGCGTGGTTGTCCCTACTGTAAAAAGACCCACGAAATCAACTTCCGCATTCCCCGCATCGCCAATTACGTGAAGGATAACTTTTTCGTTCTGCAGCTGAACATGTGGGGCGACCGCGAGGTAACGGATTTCGATGGAGAAACTCTGTCTGAGAAAGATTTCGCGCGTAAAAACAGGGTTCTATTCACACCCACATTTCAGTTTTTCCCCGAAGATCCGAATCAGGCGCGTGGCAACCCCGCCTGGCGTGCGGAAGTTCACCGCATGCCCGGCTTCTTCTGGCCATTTCACTTCTATTTCCAGTTCCGCTATGTGAAGGAGAACGGCTATGTGGAACAGCCGAGTTTCCAGCGCTGGCTCGATGGTCAGGGCGACAAGCTGCGCGCGGCGGGCATGGAAAATGTCGAGGAAGCGCTGCAGGCGGAATCGCTACATTTACCAAAAGGATTCTGACGCTTCAGAATCGAGCGCCTTACAGCAAGGCACCTATTTCCGAATGCTCCGCCAGAGCCACGGCGAGGCGATTATAATCGCCCGCGTGCGGGAAATGCATTTCCGCAATTCCAAGAACCGCCCGCGCATCGGCCAGTTCCGGATCCACGGCGGCAGCGGCCAGACCTTGCCGCATGGCCTCTATATCGGCCGCCGACGCCGCTTGCCCCGCGATCAGAGGCAGGCCCGGCATCGCGGGAGTGTGGCACAAAACGCGTATTCCGGCGACCGCCGAAGGCCTGTGGCGCGACAGGGTCGCATAGGTGACGCAATCGATCGCCGCGAAATCTGCCTGCCCACCAGCCACGGCGGCGATACTGGCGGCGTGGCCGCCAGATGCGAAAGCCGTGCAGGAAAACGGCCCCTGCCCGCCTTCCCGTGCAATCAGAATGCGCAGCGCATGATGTCCCGACCAGGAATCCGCGCTGTTGACGGCACAGCATCGACCATCCAGATCCCGAAATCTTTCCCACGGTGCATCCGCGCGCACGATCAAAAGGCTGCAGTAGTCCGGCCCCTCGCATCCCGGTGCGTCATAGCCCGGTGTCGCCAGGAGCGTAACCTTGCCCGTAAGGCTGGTGATAAAGGGATAGCCGCAAGTCTGACTGAACAGCAAATCCGGGCGCAACCAGAAATCCTCGCCCTGCCCGGGCCGGGCCAGCAACGCTGGCGGGTCGGCCACACCGGCAACGGCAAAATGGCGGGCAAGCCCCGCCCACCATGCATCGGTCGCTGCCGCTGTTTCGGTGATATCGTACATCGACAACGAGGCAACCCTATCCGCCATTGTCGATATCACCCAGCAATCCCCGCAGAAAATCAGCCGTCTCGGTCGCCTGGACAGTCGCGGCCCGTACCAGTTCATCGAAATGCCGCATCAAGACCCGGATATGCGGTGTGGTCGTGAAGACAAAAAACATCTGCCCGACATAAACCGCCGCCCTGCCCGGCCCGAATATAGTGTAGGGCGCCGAATAATGCGTCTTTGCATCGAACAGGTTGATCCGCAGTGACGGATAAAGTTCATCCGCGATTTCCGCCATCTTCTCCAGCTGGGCGATTCGAATTTCG
>JAOUMF010000271.1 GCA_029881615.1 Alphaproteobacteria bacterium
CATGTTCAACTTGGTCGTGTGAATTCTCAGGTTCGGTCCGATCAGATCGCGCACCGGCGCCAGAATGTGATCTGAATACATCAGCGACTTGATGACCTCGCTGATGGTATGCGGCAGCTTGATGCGGCGGACACGAGGGTTTTCCGGCGAGTGGCTATCTTCCAGGTCCAGCCGGTCATTCGATTCCGTCAAGCCGCTGGCTTCTTCCTTGAAGCGCGTTATCTCGGACCGGATGTCGGCGAGGATCCGGTCCGGAATTCGTTTTTCCAGCACCAGATAGCCTTGCGCCTTGTAGAAGGCGAGTTGGTCATCGCTCAGGGTTTCGCGGTTTGCCATGTTGCTGCCTCCCAATTCGATCTCTCGGTCCGAAACGCCACGATCAATCCGGCTTCAACGCGGCCAGCCTTGCAAGCGTTTTGTCGGCGTCCGGACGAATGCCGGTATAGGCTTCGAACGTACCGAGCGCCATGTGCCGGAACAGTTCGAAACCGCTGATAACATTCAACCCGGCCTCGGCGGCCGCCGTCAGGAATGCTGTGCTGGAGGGCGTATAGACTGCATCGAATGCCCAAACCTGGCCGCCCATCAGGGCCGGCGCGATGGCCGAGCCGGGATATTGCGCCATGCCCAGCGCCGTCGCGTTCACCAGGCCGTCAGCCTGCTCGATGACCTTCGGCGCCTCGTCGGCCGGCACGGCCTCGGCCAAGGGCCCGATCTTGTCTGCAAGAGCTTGCGCCTTTTCAGGCGCGACGTCCCAAATGCTGATCTTGCGCGCCCCCAGTTTGACCAGCGCCGGGCCGATGGCCTGCGCGACGCCACCGGCGCCCGCCATGGCCACCCGGCCGGGGCTGTCCGCGCCCATGATGTGACGCCAGGCCCCCAGAAACCCGCTGTGATCGGTATTGAGACCCTTGAGCGGGTCGCCGAACACCAGCGTATTGGCGGCGCCGAGATTGGCCGCCTCGCCGGTCATGCCGCTGCCGGCGAATCGCGCGGCGTCGATCTTGAAGGGATGGGTCACGGTAACGCCGGTCCATCCCGCTTCAATCAACTCGGTGACTTTCCGGTCAAAGTCGAAGATGCCGGGCAACAAGGCCGTGTCAATCAGGTCAAAGTCCAGTTCCATGCCCGCCTCGTCGCACATGATCTGCAGCGCCGCGGGAAGGCGGGTTTTCTGAATGTGCTCGCCGATCAGGCTCGCCCGCAATGTTTGCCTGCCCGTCATAATATCGCCACCCGCTCAGGCGTCCGCGCGCAGTTTGTCGAGCGATTTCCAGTCAAAGACGACGCCATGGCCCGGCCTGTCCGCCGCGATGGCGTTGCCTTCGACAATCTCCACCGGCTGTTCGATATGGTCATCCAGGCCGAATCCGTGGGCCTCGAGATAGGACCGGTTCGGCACGGCGGCCAGAAGATGGACCGTAATGTCATGGGCGCCATGGGACGTGACCGGTAAATTGAAGCTTTCGGCCAGGTGAGCAATCTTCATAAAGGGTGTCACTCCACCGCAATTGGTGACGTCCGGCTCGGGGAAGGCGACCTTGCCCACCGTGATGGCGTGGCGGAATTCCCAGATCGTGCGCATGTTTTCACCGGTTGCGATCGGCAGCCCGCCTTCGGCCGCGACCGTGGCGTGGCCTTCCAGGTCATCGGGGATGATCGGCTCTTCCAGCCAGGTCGGATGATAAGGCTGGAAGGCCCGTGCGGCACGCACCGCCTCGGCTACTGTCCATTTCATGTTGGCGTCTACCATCAGGGGGAATGCATCGCCGAAATGGTTGCGCATGGCCGCCAGCTTCTCGACATCCTCTGAAAGCCTGTCGCGCCCCACCTTCATCTTCAGCGCCCGGAAGCCGCGTTCGATATTGCGCTCCGACTGCGCCAGTAACTCGTCCGGCGTCAGGTGCAGGTCGATTCCGCCGGCATAGCAGGGCACTGCCGGATCGAAACCGCCAAGCAGTCGCC
This sequence comes from Alphaproteobacteria bacterium, assembly GCA_029881615.1. Classification (GTDB taxonomy): domain Bacteria; phylum Pseudomonadota; class Alphaproteobacteria; order UBA8366; family JADFVY01; genus JADFVY01. The sequence continues at coordinate 1,966 of JAOUMF010000271.1, forward strand.
AGAGCGGCATGCCGGCCTTCTTGGCCTTCAAGTCCCATAGCGCGATATCGAAGGCCGAAAGCGCCAGCACGGTAGGGCCGCCGCGTCCGCCATAGTGAGAGGCCCACCAGACCTTGTTCCACAGATGCTCGATCCGGTCGGCGTCCTCGCCAACAACAAGCGGCGGAATTTCGCGCGCGGCGATGTCGTAGATCGCGCCGCCGTTATGACCGCCGGTAAAGCTGTAGCCGACGCCGCTTGCCCCATCGCTGTCGGTGACTTCGACAGTGATGATCTCAAAGAAATGGTGCTCGCCGTGCATTGCATCGACGAGCACCTCTTTCAGTGGCAGTTTGTAAAAACCGGTCTTCAGGTTTTCGATTTTTGCCATTTTCTATGTTCCGGTTTCTCCGGCTCCCCTTACCTGAAGAACATGGTCAGTTCAGGGAAGAACAGGATCATCATCAGCACCACCAGCTGGATACCGATGAACGGCAGGAAGCCGCGGAAGATATCCGGCAGGGTGATATGCGGTGGCGCCACCGATTTCAGGTAGAACGCCGCTGGCCCGAATGGTGGTGACAGGAAGGATACCTGCATGTTCACGCAGAACAGGATGCCGAACCAGACGGAAACGAAACGCGGATCCTGAAGCAGCGGGCTGAATACGCCCAGGTCCCCCACCGGCAGTTTCAGCACGATGGGCAGGAACACGGGCATGACCAGCAGCACGATCCCGACCCAGTCCATGAAGGCGCCCAGGAACAGGAAGATGATCATCATCACCATCAGAATACCCAGGGTGGGCAGTTCCGAACCGACGATCAGGTTGGCCACATAGGTCGGGCCGCCCGCGATCGTGTAGGCGCCGGCCAGCGCGGTTGCGCCAAAGGTCACCCAGATGATTGTGCCGGTCGATTTGAAGGTGCGCATCAGGGCTTCGCGAACCAGCGTGAAGGAAAACTCGCCGCGCCACCAGATCAGTAGCAGCACAGCAACGGTGCCCATGCCGGCGGCCTCGGTAATGCCGGTTACGCCGCCATAGATCGAGCCCAGAACCACGAACACCACCATCAGCGGGGCGATCAGGCCTTTGCTCATCTGCCAGGCCATGCTGTAGATTTCCTTGCCGAACAGCAGGCGGCTGCCGCCAAGGCCAACGGTTAGCATTACCGCGCTCTGCACCACGCCGGCCAGCGTCGCCGGCACATAATCGTCGGGCTTCAGAAACCCCAGGGCGTTCTGGCCTTCCATGGCGATGGTGTGCACCAGCCCGCCGCCACCCCAGATCGCTACCAGCCACCCGACAAAGGTCATGAAACCCTTGGTCTTGTCGGGAAAGGGTACATCGTCTTCGGTGGGTTCCGGCAGGGGTGCCTGGTCCGGGTTCAGATGCGTGCGTACGAGAATGTAGATGATATAGCAGCCGGCCAGGATGAAACCGGGCACGAAGGCCGCCTTGAACAGGGCGTGGATCGAGGTTTCGGTGATCAGGCCATAGAAAATCAGCACGATCGAGGGCGGGATCATGGTGCCCAGCGACCCGCTGGCGCAGATCGTACCCACCGCCAGGTTCTGGTTATAGCCGAGCCGCAGCATCTGCGGCAGGGCGATCAGGCCCAGCAGCACCACTTCGCCGCCGATGATGCCCGACATCGCCGCCATGACAATGGCCATCAGCGCGGTGACGACCGCGATGCCGCCGCGGGTGCGCGACAACCAGGCATTCAGGCTGGAATACATGTCCCGCGCAATGCCCGATCGTTCCAGCAATGTTGCCATCAGGATGAACAGCGGCACCGATATCAGAACATATTCGGTGGTCACGCCGTAAATCCGTTGCGCCAGGATGTTCAACGGCCCGGTGCCGAAATTGGAGAACAGCAAATCGGGGCCGAACTTCAATACCAGAACGACAACGGCCAGGAAGCCCGACGCAAACCCCAGCGGCATGCCGATTGCCAGCAGCAACAGCATGCCGAAGAGAAGAATCAATGAGATTGTACCAATATCCATGAGTATCTTCCTGCGTCAGGCTTTTTCTTCGGGAGCCGGTTTCGGCGGATTGCCGCTGAGTATTTCGTCCGGTATGTCGAGATCGTCTGCCGGGGTGTGATGTTCTGGCATCCGGTTCCAGTCATTGATCAGGTTCGACAGCGTCTGGATCGCCAGGAATACCAGCGTCAAAAGGATAAGGGGTTTGATCGTCGCCGGGATCGGGGGATCCCAGGCCGTTCCGAATCGCTCCCAGCGCATCAGCTTGGCCGAAGCCTCGCCATAACCGCCCCAGATGACCGCGGTTGCAAACAACCAGATACAGAGCGCCGATATGATATCGAAGGTTTTCTGCAGCCAGCGCGGAACCATGTCATAGAGCAGAAAGATGCGGATGTGGCTGCGCTGCTGCATGGCATAGAGTCCTGCAGTCAGATAAATGCCACCGGCAACCCAGAGCGACATTTCGTTCACCCACAGGGTGGGTTTCACGAAAACGTAACGCATCACC
>JAOUMF010000272.1 GCA_029881615.1 Alphaproteobacteria bacterium
GAGGAACAGCGGCAGGCGGCTCCAGAATATTTCCATCCGCTCGATCACGTCTTCGCGGCTGTAGATTGATTCTTCGCCGAACATATAGACGTCCAGCGAATTCAGAAATCGGGTGAGTTCGATTTCCGCCTGGTAAATAACCCAAGTGGCATCGGTCACTTCCGACTGGGCCAGCTTTTCGTATTTGCGAAGATTGTTGAAGCTCAGAATCATGCTGATTGAAAATGCCAGCATGATCACACCTAGCAAACTATATACGCTGAGGAGCTTCCGGGGTTTCATTTGACGATCAATTGCCGCAGTTGCCAGACCATTCGCCGTTCGATAACGGTTTTTTCCAAATCCGTGAATTGGTCGAGAGGGTAAATGATCCACAGGGGCCCCTTGTCGCGCACCTTGAGGATTTTCCCATTCAGTTTGGTTGCAAGGATTACCGGATAGAGTGCGAAATCCTCTACCTCGATTGTATATGTGTAGTCGTTAAGCGCAATTGCCTCAACCGTTTTGCCTTCGGCGCCGACGGCTTTCATCAGGTCGCTCATGGGTACGCCGCTGAATTCCTGGATTCCGTCAGTCCAGGATGTCGTTACCGACAAGGCCCGTGTTCCCAGTGAATGCAACATGTCGAGGTCGAATTCCGCCTTGCCATCGTTGTTTGTCTTTGTGATTTTTCCTGAAACAGTGAGGATCACTCGCCCTTCGGGCGACGGTAAGGTCTGGCTCGCCGCCGGCATGGCGAAAAGGAACGCGGCCGAGGCCGTCCAGATGAAAAGCGCTATGATTTTGTCCGACATGGACATGCAGTAACTCCCCGATAGATAACCTGGAGCGCGATTAAAGACGAAACTGGTCGGTCAATTTCGCTCGCATCACGGCTCCCGAACTTTCGGACATCATTGTTACGAAGAAAGTGTTAAGAAAATATTGGTTAGCCATGTTGAGCGGTATTATGCGGTATGGTCAATAAACCGCGAAATTCCGCGCAAAAATATCAATTGTGAAAGCGATGAACGGGAAAAATATTCGCTGCATGGGCCGGTAATTCGGAATTGTTGCGCAAGTGGCAATCCGTCACATATTGCAGGCCCTTGGCAGGGCAGGAATCCTGTGTATGATGCGGCGACTTTCAGCGGGGGTGACATATGGAACTGATTGAAGGTCTCACATTCGACGACGTTTTGCTGCAGCCGGCGGCATCAAGTGTCTTGCCGGGGCAGGCCGATACCCGTACCAGGCTGACAAAGACCATAGAGCTGGGCATTCCGCTTATCTCCTCGGCTATGGATACGGTAACGGAATGCAATATGGCGATTGCCATGGCTCAGGCCGGCGGCATTGGCGTAATTCATAAGAATATGGATTACGATCGTCAGGCTGAAGAGGTTCGCCGGGTCAAACGCTATGAATCCGGCATGGTGGTCAATCCGATCACCATCAATCCCGACCAGACACTGGCCGATGCGCTGCAACTGATGGCGGGCCATGGCATTTCCGGTATTCCCGTTGTGACCAGGCGCAGTAATCGGCTGGTTGGAATCCTGACCAACCGCGATGTGCGCTTCGCCACGAATCCGAATCAGCCGGTCAAGGAATTGATGACCAAGCGCGGTCTGGTAACGGTGAAGGAGGGGGTGGCCAGCGAAGAGGCGCGTCACCTGCTGCATCAGCATCGGATCGAGAAGCTGCTGGTGGTCGATGACGATCGCCAGTGCGTCGGGCTGATTACGGTGAAGGACATCGAGAAGTCCGAGAAGTTTCCGAATGCTTGCAAGGACGAGCAGGGCCGGCTGCGGGTTGCCGCGGCGACCGGCGTGGGCCCCGATGGAATGGCCCGGGCCGAGGCATTGATCGACGCGGGTGTGGATCTGGTGGTGGTCGATACCGCCCACGGGCATAGCCAGGGCGTAATTCAGGCCGTTTCCCAGATCAAGAAGATGAGTAACCGGATTCAGATCATTGCCGGCAATATCGCGACCAGGGACGGCGCCCAGGCGTTGATCGACGCCGGGGCCGACGCCATCAAGATCGGCATCGGGCCGGGTTCGATCTGTACCACCCGGATCGTTGCGGGGGTCGGCGTGCCACAGCTTACCGCCATCATGAGCGCGGTCGAGGCTTGCCGGAAGGCGGGTGTTACCGCCATCGCCGACGGCGGAATCAAATATTCCGGCGACCTGGCCAAGGCCATCGCCGCCGGCGCCGACTGCGCGATGATCGGTTCACTGCTGGCCGGCACGGAAGAGGCGCCGGGCGAGGTGTTTCTTTTCCAGGGCCGTTCCTACAAGGCTTATCGCGGCATGGGATCTGTCGGCGCGATGGCACGGGGGTCCGCCGATCGCTATTTCCAGCAGGAAGTTTCGGATTCGCTGAAACTGGTGCCCGAAGGTGTCGAAGGGCGAGTGCCCTACAAGGGGCCGGCCGGTACGGTCATCCATCAATTGGTGGGCGGGCTTAAGGCGGCGATGGGCTACACCGGCAACCCCACCATCGCCGATATGCACGGTAACTGTACATTCGTGAAGATTACCGGTGCGGGACTTCGTGAAAGCCATGTTCATGACATCACCGTCACGCGCGAGGCGCCCAATTATCGCACTGAAAACTGACGCCTCATGACTCCGGGCGCCCGCGCCGCGGCGGCGATTGAACTGCTTGACGCCATAGAGGCGGATTCGACCCGGCCGGCCGACGCGCTGGTCACTGGCTGGTTTCGCAAACGGCGTTTTGCCGGGGGCGGCGACCGGCGGACGATTCAAACGGTTCTCTATACCGTGTTGCGCCGCCGGGCGCAGATCGATTGGTGGCTGGAAGCCGCGGGCCGTCCCGTGGACTCGCGCGGCCGCGTCGTGGTGGCGCTGGTTCTGGGCGAGAAATGGAGCATGGACGACCTGGATGCTGCGTTTGACGGTGGCCAGTACCGTCCGGCGCCACTGGACGAGGGCGAACGCACGCTGGCGGAATCGCTGACGGACCGGGCGTTTGACGACCCGGCGCAGCCGCTGTTCGTAAGGGGCAATATTCCTGCCTGGATGGAGGCGGAATTTAGCGCTGTCCTGGGCGAGTCACTGGAGTCTGAACTGGCTGCCATGATGTGCGAGGCCCCGGTGGATTTGCGGATCAATAGCCAGAAGACAACGCGAGAGGCCGTGGCCGCCATGCTGGCCAAAGACGGGATCGATACCGAACCGACACCTTACTCGCCGTTGGGACTAAGGCTGGCCGGGCGGGTTAACCTCGCCAACAGCCCAGTTATCCGTGACGGGTTGGCCGAACCCCAGGATGAATCATCGCAGATCGCCGCGCTGTTGACCCGCGCGCGGCCCGGCGAATCCGTGGTCGATTTCTGCGCCGGGGCCGGGGGCAAGACCCTGGCGCTGGCCGCCATGATGAAAAACCAGGGGCGGATCGTTGCTTGCGATACGTCGCCGGGACGGCTGGAGCGGGCCCGCCCGCGGCTGGAACGCGCCGGGGCGACGATCGCCGAATTGCAGGTTCTCGATGGTGAAAACGGCCTGTGGCCCGGCGCCCGGGAAGGATATTACGACTGCGTTCTGGTCGATGCGCCTTGTAGCGGAACCGGCACCTGGCGGCGCCATCCCGAGGTGCGCTGGCAATTTACCAGCGAAGATCTTCAGGAATACATGGCTTTGCAGTCCGGCATCCTCGACGCGGCGTCACGACTCGTGGCGCCCGGCGGGCGTCTGATTTATGCGGTATGCTCCCTTCTGGCCGGCGAAGGAGAAGGGCAAGTCGCTGATTTCTTGAGACGAAATCAGGATTTCGATGTGTTTCCGGTCCGTGAGATCTGGGAAACGCGGTTGGATTCGGAGTGTCCGGCGGGGGATGTTTTCCTGCGGCTGCGGCCCGGCCGCGATGGCACGGATGGTTTTTTCGTCGCCGTTCTCAAGCATGAAGGCCAGCCGGAACCAATACTTTTGGCGCAGTAAGAAAATGTAAGGAAAGTTATGCGACGATCATCTTCATCGATGTTTCGAGGAGATGATTGGATGACAACCGTCGTTGATCTGCGCATAGCGACCCTTGAGGATGCCGAGGCGATCGCCCGAATCCATGTGGAGACCTGGCGGAGCACCTATGCCGGTATGCTGCCTGGAGACCTGCTGGTCGGCATGTCGCTGGAAAAACAGACCGAGATGTGGCAACGCATGCTACGGGGCGGCGAAACCGTGGTGGTGGCCGAGGATCCTCGATACGGTATCATCGGGTTTGGTTCCTACGGGCCGAACCGTTCCACGCGCAGCGATTTCACTGGCGAAGTCTTTACCCTTTATCTGCTGCCCGATTTCCAGGGGCTGGGCATTGGCCAGGGGTTGTTGCGGGCACTCTTCGGTGCGTTGGCCCGCGAAGGCCATGAGAATGCGCTGATCTGGGTTCTGGCCATGAACCCCACGCGTTTCTTTTACGAGGCCATGGGCGGCAAGCCCGTC
>JAOUMF010000274.1 GCA_029881615.1 Alphaproteobacteria bacterium
GGGCAACAGCTCCAGAAAACCCGCCATTAGTGAGGCGGCCAAATAGGGCACCGGCACCAGCAGTCGTTTGCGACCGGTTTCGCGGCAGATCATCTCCATGATCTGCTGGAAGCTGTAGGCGGCCGGACCGCCCAGTTCAAAGGTCTTGCCGGACTGCGCCGGATCTTCAATGCATTTCACGATGGCACGGGCCACGTCGCCGACATAGACCGGCTGAAATTTCACACCGCCATTGCCAAGGATGTTGATCTGACCGTTTTGCACGCGCGGGCCGGAACAGCCGAAAACCGGCAGAACTGGCGAAAGGCGCGAGATCGACGCGAAAAGATTGAAAAAACTGTCCTCCGGCCCGAAGACGACACTGGGCCGAACGATGGCGGCTTCGGGAAAAGCCTTGCGAACGGCTTCCTCTCCGGCGGCCTTGCTGACGGCATAGTTCGAATGCGACTGGGGGTCGGCGCCCAGGGCGGACATATGCACCAGCCGCTTGACGCCCGCATCCCTCGCGGCCAGAGCGACGTTTTCAGCGCCCTGGCGATGTACGGCGTCAAAACTCATACGGCCACTCTCGTACAGGATGCCGACCAGGTTCACGACCGCGTCGGCGCCCGTCACGGCGGCGCGGGCGGACCCTTCATGGGTCACCGAGGCCTGTACCGCGGCAATCTGGCCAACCTCACCCATCGTCTGCAGCAGCGCCGCCTGTTTCGGGTCGCGCACCGCGACTCGCACCCGCGCGCCGCCGGCTGCCAGTCGCTGAACCAGATGACGGCCGATAAAGCCCGTTCCGCCAAATACCGTGATCAGCTTGTTCTTCATCGCGATGCTCCGAGTTTTTTATTGCCAGAAGTCTTTAAAGAGGGCCGGAATCTACACCCAACGGCCCCGGAACCGCCAGTTCAAAAGCGCCGCACTTCCCCGGATAAACGCGTCTCGAAAAAATTCTTTTCGCTCAAACAAAATAAAGCCGTTGACAAAGAGGCCCTTTTTAACAACATTCCGGCCACCCGAGCCCAGGTGGCGGAATTGGTAGACGCGCAGGTTTCAGGTACCTGTGGCCGCAAGGTCGTGGAAGTTCGAGTCTTCTCCTGGGCACCATAAACCGCTTCGGCGGTTATTTTATTCAAGACGGGGCATCTCTTTGGATATCAAGCTTTATCGTGGCGATCTTCCCGACGGTCTCGACCTCGGGGATTCCGTTGCCATCGATACCGAGACCATGGGGCTCAACCCCCATCGCGACCGGTTGTGTCTGATACAGCTTTCGGCGGGTGACGATGTTTGCCATCTTGTGCAAATTCCGCAAGGTCATCGCGACGCGCCAAATCTGAAGGCGTTGATCGAATCGCCCGATGTGCTGAAGCTGTTTCATTACGCGCGCTTCGATATCGCCATGCTGCGCCATTATCTGGACGTCGATTGTCGCCCGGTCTATTGCACCAAGATCGCCTCTCGCCTGACCCGCACCTACACCGACCGCCACGGGCTGAAGGATATCTGCAAGGAACTGCTGGGAGTCGATATTTCCAAGCAGCAGCAGTCCTCGGATTGGGGCGCTGACGAGCTTAGTCCGGCGCAGCAGCAATATGCGGCCAGCGATGTGCTGTACCTTCACAGGCTGAAGGAAAAGCTGGATGAAATGTTGGTGCGCGAAGGCCGCGACGGAATCGCCCAGGCCGCCTTCGATTTTCTGCCGACCCGCGCCGAGCTGGACCTTGCGGGCTGGCCCGATCAGGACATTTTCGCCCACAGTTGACAGGCGTGACACGGCGCAAGCAGGCCGTTCGGCACATTTTTTGCTAGGAGACTTAACAAACTCTCCACTAATATCCTATATGTATGTCTTGTAGCCTCTTCTTTCGGGGCCGGAGCCAGCATTGGGATAACATGACAGCCGCCGAAAAATCGTACAAGGAATCGCAGGTTACAGATATCGACGCACGATCCCGTGATATCGATTCCGGTCGCCGGGTTTTGCGGCTTGAGGCGGAGGGTATTTCCGCACTGGCCGACACTCTGGGCGATACCTTCATTGCGGCGCTGGACATTCTGCATGAAGTGAAAGGCCGGGTTGTCATTACCGGCATGGGCAAGAGCGGCCATGTCGCCCGCAAAATAGCGGCGACCATGGCATCGACCGGCACGCCCGCGCAATATGTCCATCCTGGCGAGGCCAGCCACGGCGATTTAGGCATGATCACACAGGTGGACGTGGTTCTGGCGCTGTCGAATTCCGGCGAGACCAAAGAGCTTCGTGACCTGCTGGAATACACCCGGCGCTTTTCGATTCCGCTGATCGCCATAACCGGTCGCACCGGCAGCACGCTGGACGAGATGGCCGACGTAACATTGCTTTTGCCGGCAACGCCCGAGGCCTGCTCCATGACGCAAGCGCCGACGACCTCCACCACGACCACCCTGGCGCTGGGCGACGCCCTGGCGGTATCGCTGCTGGAACGCAAGGGCTTTTCATCACAGGACTTTCAGGTATTCCACCCCGGCGGCAAGCTGGGCCAGGCCCTGCTGCGCGTATCCGACTTGATGCATAAGGGTGACGCGGTGCCGCTCTGCACTGCCGGTACGCCGATGAAGGAAGCCATCCTGGCTATAACGGCCAAGAGTTTTGGCTGCGTCGGCGTTCTTGATGAGGGCGGATGTCTTTCCGGTGTCGTCACCGATGGCGATTTGCGTCGCCATATGGAATCGGACCTGCTGAATCAGCGCGCCTGTGACGTGATGACGGTGGATCCGAAGACAATTCGTCCGCAGGCGCTGGCCGCCGAGGCGGTAGCGATAATGAATAAATACTCGATCACCAGTCTGTTCGCGGTCGAAGACGGTCGCCCCGCCGGGATATTGCATATTCATGACTGCCTCCGCGCCGGAATCGTTTGAAGCCCGCGGGTCGGGTCAATTGAAAGACGCACCTGACAACGGGCGCGGCGATTTTGGCGATTATTTCAACGTAACCGAACGCCGGCGGGCACGGCCTTACCACGGAAGGTTCGTGGGGGTCGCCAAGCTGTTGCTGGTAACGCTGACCGCCGCGTTGATTCTGTTGCTGGCCATCTGGCCGCAGCTACACAACAAGGAAGGCCCGACGGAAATCGGGCAGGTCGAGGGCGTGAGGGAAGAGGACGTTGAAAGCCTGCGTATCACCAAAGCCAAGCTTACGGGTATCAACAAGGATGGGCTGCCCTATATGATGACCTTCGACGACGCCAACCAGACCAGTCAGGAATCCGACCTGGTCAGGCTGACGGCGCCACAGGCGGATGTAGAGTTGAAAGATGGCGCCTGGGTTACCCTGTCGTCCCCGAAGGGGCGCTATCACCGCGGCAATCGCATTCTGGAACTGGATGGCGACGTCGCCATATTTCATGATAGCGGCATGGAAATGACCACAGGCAACGTTACCTTCAATCTGGAAAGCGGAACGGGGGCGGGCTATGACCCGATCCATGCTCAGGCGCCTTTCGGCAGCTTCGACGCACAGGGGTTTCGGATTCGCGAACATACAGCTGTTTTCCATTTTACCGGGCCTGTCCGTGCAGTCCTGTACAGCGTGCCGGAGTTGGGACAATGACCGTAAAGCAGCGTGTCTTGCCCCTGATTTCGCTGCTGGCGTTTGCCGGCTTCGGCTTCGTGGCCCTGGCAGCTGAAATCCCAATAGAAATCACCGCTGGCGACGGGCTGGAATGGCGGCGCGCCGAAAAGGTTCTGGTGGCGGCCGGCGGCGTGGTGCTGACGCGCGGGACGCTGAAGCTGGAGGCGAATTCCGTCAGTGCCTGGTATCGCGAGGGCAAGGATGGCAAGGATCAGGAGGTTTACCGGATCGATGCGGCCGGCAAGGTCAGGCTTGTTTCCGACGGCGCGACCGGTTTCGGTGAAAGCGCGGCTTACGATCTGGATCAGGGGGTGTTCGTTCTGTCCGGTGGAAAACCGCGTTTCGAAGCCGAAAAACTGATCGTGACGGCCTCGCAAAATCTGGAATATTGGGAAACCAAGCAGCTTGCCGTGGCGCGCGGCGGTGCCGTGGCCGAAAATGGCGATCGGAAAATTCATGCCGATGTCATCAGTGCCTATGTGGAATCGGCCAATGGCGGGAAGACCGAACTTAGCCGGGTTGAAGCGATCGGTGGCGTACGGATCACGTCGCCCGAAGACTCCGCCAGCGGGAACGAGGCTGTCTACGACGCCAGGACCGGCTTGGCGACGCTGTGCGGTAACGTCGAAATTCGCCGCGGGCCGAGTGTGCTAAAGGGAAAATGCGCCGAACTCAACCTCAACACAGGGGTCAGCCGTCTGATCGGCGGTGGCGGCAGTGTCAAAGGGTTGGTTCAGCCGCCGAACTGAATCGGGTTTCCAGGAACAAAAGGGGCGACAGTGGACAGGGACGACACCAGCAAAACCGTGAAAGGCCGGCCGGATGGCGACGCC
>JAOUMF010000273.1 GCA_029881615.1 Alphaproteobacteria bacterium
CGGCCGCATGATGGAAGGCCGGCGCTATTCCGATGGCCTGCATCAGGCGCTGGAGGCCAAGGAGCGGGTGACGATCCAGAACGAGAACCAGACGCTGGCCTCGATCACCTTCCAGAATTATTTCCGCCTTTATCCGAAGCTGTCCGGCATGACCGGTACGGCGATGACCGAGGCTGGCGAATTCGGCGAAATTTATAATCTGGAAGTGGTCGAGATGCCGACCAACCGGCCGGCGGTTCGCCTGGATATGGACGACGAGGTCTATCGCACGGAACGCGAAAAGCGCGACGCAATTCTCGAGCAGATAAGGGAATGCCACAAAAAACAGCAGCCTGTCCTGGTTGGCACTGTCAGCATCGAGAAGTCCGAAGAACTTGCCGCGATGCTGAAGAAACACAAGATCAAGCACAATGTGCTGAATGCGCGCCAGCATGAGAATGAGGCTTATATCATCGGCGAGGCAGGCACGCCCGGCGCGGTGACCATCGCCACCAACATGGCCGGTCGCGGCACTGACATTCAGCTTGGCGGCAATCTGGAACTGCGCCTGTGGAAAGAACTGGACGGTATCGAGGACGAGGCCAAGCGAGCCCAGAAGACCGAAGCGATCAAGGCCGACATCGAAGCGAAGAGGGCGGTGGTGCTGGAGGCCGGTGGGCTGTTCGTGCTGGGTACGGAACGTCACGAGTCGCGTCGTATCGACAACCAGTTGCGTGGCCGTGCGGGGCGTCAGGGCGATCCCGGCGCATCCAAGTTCTTCGTCAGCCTGGAAGACGACCTGATGCGTATCTTCGGGTCAGAGCGCATGGACGGCATGTTGCAGAAGCTGGGGCTCGAGGAAGGCGAGGCGATTGTCCATCGCTGGATCAACAAGGCGCTGGAAAAGGCGCAGCAGAAGGTCGAGGCGCGTAACTTCGAAATTCGCAAGCAGCTTTTGAAGTTCGACGACGTGATGAATGACCAGCGCAAGGTCATCTTCGAGCAGCGCAAGGAACTGATGCGCGCCGATGACGTGCATGAGGAAATCATTGCGATGCGCCATGAGACGGTAGAGGAAACCGTCGAACGCTGCATCCCGCCCAGCGCTTATTCCGAGGAATGGGAAGTCGAGTCGCTACGCGAGGAATGTATCCGGATATTCGGGCTGGAATTGCCGATCGCCGACTGGGCCGCCGAGGAAGGCATCGCCGATCAGGAGATCAAGGAACGGATCACCGATGCGATCGATCGCAAGATGGCGGAGAAGGCGGCTACTTTCGGCCCCGATCTGATGCGTTACGCGGAAAAGACCTTGCTGTTGCAGTTGCTGGATCAGAACTGGAAGGAGCATCTGTTGCAGCTGGATCATCTGCGCCAGGGTATCCATCTGCGCGGCTATGGCCAGCGCGATCCGCTGAATGAATACAAGCAGGAAGCCTTTGCCCTGTTCGAGGGACTGCTGGAACAGTTGCGTACCAGCATTACCGAATATCTGGCTCATCTGCAGGTGCGCGCGGAGCCGGCCCCGGACGCCGGCGGCGGTTACGATCCATCGCGGATGCAGGAAACCCGGACCGATCCGGCTTTGGGCGGCGGCGATCAGCAGCCCGTCGGCGATGGAGCGCCGGTACAAACCCGCGTGGCGGCGCAGCAGGCCGATCCCAAAAATCCCGCTACCTGGGGCAAGGTTCAGCGCAACGCCGCCTGCCCCTGCGGATCAGGCAAGAAATACAAGCATTGCCACGGTAAGGTTTAGGCGCCGGGAAGCTTTTCGTATTCAGCTTTCCCGACGCAGGGCGACATCCACCATTAGCGAACCGGCCAGCCCTTCCAGGGCAGTCTGCAGTTCATTTGCGTTCAAGGCCTTCGGCAGGCGGACGCGCGCTTCGGCATAGAACATCACGCCACCGCTCATCGGGGCGTCGCGGATGTCGGTTTCCATATCCTCGACGCTGACGCCCCGTTCGGCCAGGCAGTGCGTTATATTGCGCAAGATCCCGGGCTGATCCGGGCCAACGATATCAAGATTGTAAAGCGGGCCAGTCTCTGGCGCCCGTTCCGTGGCTTCCTCGACGGTCAGGTGAAAGCCTTCGTCCTCCAGCACGGCCAGCGCCTTTTTCAGCGCGGTGATCTTGCCCGCGGGGATATCGATCATGGCGATGCCGGCGAACTTTTCAGCCAATTGCGCCATGCGGCTTTCCAGCCAGTTGCCGCCCGCGCCTGCCACGGTTTCCGACAGTCGTTCGATCAGGCCCGGCCTGTCTTCCGCGATAAAGGTCAAAACGAGGGTCTTGTTCATGACGCAAACTCCCGAAGTCCTGTGCGCGATATCTCCAATGTGACCTTAACAAGCAGCAAGTCAGGCCGCCAGCAGGCAGTTTCGACTGCCTTGACAGCAATCCCTTTTTCGATATAGAACAAAACAGGAACATAAATCGATAAAGGAACAAAATCATGTCCCGCTGGGAGAGCCACGAGAGTCTACAGCAATTGCGCGCCGAGGTAACGCGAATCGAACGCGGCATGATGACGCCGCCGGGCGAGGCTGTGTTGTCCCTGGGGATGGACGAGATCGATCAGGCATTGGGCGAGGGCGGTTTGCGTCGCGCCGCGCTGCACGAGGTTTCGGGCTCCGCCGCCGACGGGTTTGTCGCCATGATGGCGGGAAAGCTGGCCGAGGAAGATGGCGGGCTGGTGCTTTGGTGCACCACCGCGCATGGCGGCGGGGGCGATCTCTATCCGCCGGGCCTCGCCGATCTGGGGCTGAACCCCTCGCGGCTGTTGATGGTGCGATGCCAGGGCAGGGCGGAAATGTTGTCCGCGGCCGAGGAAGGGCTGCGTGGTGGCGGATTGGCCGCCGTGGTGATCGAGGCGGGCGAGGTCCCCGATATGGTTGCCGGACGGCGGCTTCAGCTTGCCGCCGAAGATGGCGGGGTGACTGGATTTATGTTGATGCGTCGTGACGCCAGCTGGCGCCGTGGCGCCGAAGCGCTTGGCGTCATGGCGCCATACGCCGTGGCGCCTTATGTCATGGCGCCAACGCCGGCGGTCAGCCGCTGGCTGGTGGATCATGCCCCCGGCGGCGATGGCTTGCGCTGGCTGCTCACATTATTGCGGTGTCGCGCCGGCGGGGCCGGTGCCTGGATGGTGGACTGGAATGAAAAAACGAATTGTCTCGCTGTGGTTCCCCAGACTGACGACTGACCGTATTCAGCGGCAGCGCGGCGTTGAGTGGGCGTCGCGGCCGCTGGCGACGGTAGTCGAGTCCGGTAGCCGTATCATGCTCGCCGGGGTCACCCGGTCGGCTGAACAGGCCGGGCTTGTCCCCGGCATGGCGCTGGCCGATGCCCGTGCCGTGGTCGCGGAGCTGGCGACGGTACCCGCCGATATCGGCGCCGAGGCCGCGTTGCTGGCTCGCCTGGCCCGCTGGTGTGGGCGCTATACGCCGATCGTCGCTATTGACGGAACCGATGGGCTGTTTCTCGACGTTACCGGTTGCGCTCATCTTTTCGGAGGCGAAACGAAGATGGTGGAAGATATGATGGGCCGGCTTGAAGCGCTGGGCTTTTCAGTGGCCGCCGCGCTGGCTGATACGCCTGGCGCGGCCTGGGCGCTTGCCCGGTTTGCCTCCCCCGGAACCGTTGCGCCGCCCGGGGCAATGGCACGGGCGCTGGAACGCTTGCCGGTCGGGGCGCTCAGGCTGGATCGGCAGGTTGCCGCCGGGTTGGCACAGTCGGGTCTGCGCCGGATCGGCGACCTTTACGGAGTGCCGCGCGGCGCCATTGCGGCTCGTTTCGGATCCATTTCGGTGCTTCGGCTCGATCAGGCGCTGGGTCATGCGGAGGAGCCGCTGCGGAATTTCCGCCCGGTCGCGATGCCGCGTGAGCGGATCGCCTTTGCCGAGCCGATTGGGAAACGTTCCGATATCGATATGGCTTTACGTCATTTGCTGGCGGGGTTGGGCGCGTCGATGGAACATACGGGCCGTGGCGCGCGTCGATTGGAACTCGCCTTCCATACGGTCGATGGCGCGGTGCAGGTTCTGATTGTCGGGACGGCCCGGGCACTGCGCGACGCGGACGTGCTCGCCCGGTTGTTTCGAGACAAGCTTGACGGGGTGGACCCGGGCTTCGGTATCGAGGCGATGGTTCTTTCGGCTCCCGCTAACGAGCCTCTGGCCCCGGCGCAGGGGCGCCTGGATGAAGGGCGGGACGAAGCGGTCGCCGCGGTGCTGATCGACCGGCTGGGCAACCGCTTCGGGTTCGATAAGGTGAATTATGCGGTGCCGGTGGACAGTCATTCGCCGGATCGCGCCTGGCGCCGCCGACCCGCCTTGAGCGGGGGCAAGCCGGAGGAAGGGGCGGTCTGGCCGACTCGTCCCTTGCGGCCCGTTCGTATGTTTTCGCATCCCCATCCGGTGGAAGCGGAAATCCCGGCGGAGGCGGCGGCGGAGGGTGGGCC
>JAOUMF010000275.1 GCA_029881615.1 Alphaproteobacteria bacterium
CGACGCCAAGGGCCGACGCGGCGGAGTAGATCGCTACCTCCCGCGCGGCAGCAACATGATTGCCGGGATGCACAACGCCGCCGCCACCGCGCCCACGCCGAAGGTCGCGCCCGGCCCGATGGCCTGCCACAGGGCGCCGGCGATTACGCTGGCCAGCAACAGACAAATCCCGCCCACCATGTGGAAGACACCGAAGGCCGTGCCGCGTGTGTCGGCGGGCGCGGTGTCGGCCACCAGGGCCGCCAGGATGCCCTGGGTCATGCCCATATGGATGCCCCACAGCACCGCGCCGCCAAGCACCGCCGCCGCACCCCCGGCCAGCGCCAGCAGGATATCGGCCAGCATCAGCACAACATAGCCGCCCGCCAGCAGGCCGCGGCGGCCCATCCTGTCAGACAAGCGCCCGGCCGGATAGGCGGTCAGCGAATAGGCGGCGTTCATCGCCACCAGCACCAGCGGCACGAAGGCGAGCGTCAGGGCCCCTTCGCCGCCGCGCAATAGCAGGAACGCCTCGCTGAAGCGCGGCAGCATCAGGAAGCCGGCCACCAGAACCAGGATCCAGAAGTCGCGCCCCAGATTGCGCATGGCCTCCATGCGAAGCGGGTTACGGCGGATCGCCCGGTCCGGGTTCAGCGGCGGATCGCGCACGGCCAGCGCCAGCACCAGCACCGCCGCGAATGCCGGGATCGCGGCGATCCAGAAGACTGCCCGCATATCGCCGGCAAAGGCAATCATCAGGACAATGGCCAGTAACGGCCCGGCGAATGCGCCGATTGTGTCCAGGGCCTGGCGCAGACCATAGGCCGCGCCGCGCAATTCAGGCGGTGTCAGGTCGGCGACCAGCGCATCGCGCGGCGCGCCACGGATACCCTTGCCGATTCGGTCTGTGAAGCGCGCGAAGAATACCCAGCCGGCGGTCGCGGCCAGCGGAAATATCGGTTTTGTGAGCGCAGCCAGCCCATATCCCGCCAGCGCCAGCAATTTGCGCTTGCCCAGTCGGTCGCTGAGCGCGCCGGAGAATATCTTGACGATCGAAGCGGTAGCCTCCGCCACCCCCTCGATCAGCCCCACCGCCAATGCGCCGACGCCCATCTGGGTTACAAGGAACAGCGGCAGCAGGCTATGGATCATCTCGGAACTGACATCCATCAGCAGGCTGACAAACCCCAGCGCCCAGACGCCGCCTGGGATAGCCCGAATTCCCTGTTTTCCTGGCGGACGTTCCCGTCCCTCTTCGCCGACCATAATTCCCCCTGCATTCACCTCGGGACAAGCGTTAGCATGTAGGCCGGCTCCATGCCACCGGTTGAATTGCCCCCATGTTTCCCACTCGCAAAGCACCCGAATCGTGATAGCGTTGCCGCCATGTCCTGGTTCGAAACCATAATCGAATTCGTGGCCGCGCACCGCCAGCTTGCCTATGTCCTGGTGTTCGCTTTCGCGTTTTTCGAGTCCATTCCGGTATTGGGCCTGTTCATCCCCGGCTCGACGCTGATCGTGGGCGCGGCCATCCTGGTTCCCTCGGGCGCCCTGGAATTGCTGCCGGTCTCGGCGATGGCGGTCGCGGGGTCGATCTCCGGCGATAGCGCCTCCTTCCTTATGGGGCGCCGTTACGGTCGGGCTCTATTGACCTGGGGGCCGCTGGCGCGCCGCGCGGACAGCGTGGCCCGCGCGGAGGCTTTTTTTCAAAGGCATGGCGGCAAGGCCATTATCATCGGCCGCTTCACCGCGCCGATCCGTGGCATGCTGCCCGCCATTGGCGGCGCGACGGGCCTGAACTGGTCCGGGTTCCTGCCGGCCGCCGTCTTCGCGGCGATCGGATGGGCGATATTGCATGTGCTGCCAGGGGCGTTTATCGGCGCCAGCCTGCAAATCGCCGGCGCCGTTACCGCGCGGCTGGGCATATTCTTCATCCTGTTGCTGATATTCGGTTACCTGCTGGTACTGATGGTTCGCGCGATCCTGTATTGGGGCGTCCCGGCCGGGGCGGTTGCGATGCGCCGATTGCTGATATGGGCGCGCGCGCATAACAATATCGTTGGACGCGAGATCGTGGCCCTGCTGGACCCGAACCATCGGGAGGCCAAGGCGCTGGCGCCGCTGGCGATTCTGCTGGTTCTGGGTGGCTGGGGTTTCTTCACCATTCTGGAAAACGTGATCGCCGGCGCGGCCCTGGCGCGCGCCGATAGTTCCATCTTCAACGCTTTGCAGGCCTTGCGCACCCCCTGGGGCGACATCGCGATGGTAAGCTTCACCGAACTCGGCGACGCCGGCGTTACGGTACCGGTGGTCACCGCGGCTGTCGGCTGGCTGTTGTGGCGACGCGCCTGGATCGACGCGGCCTATCTGGCGGGCGCGGTTATCGTCGCCCAGGCGGTTGCCGGCGCCATCAAGATCGCCCTGCACACGCCGCGGCCCATCCCCGAACTTTACGAAGGCTGGAGCGCCTTTTCCTTCCCCAGCGGCCACGCCACCGTCAATGCCGTGGTCTACGGCTTCCTGGCAATCATGACCATGCGCGGACAGGGGCCCATTCTGCGGTCGACGATCGCGGCAAGCTGCGCGCTGCTGGTCGGGCTGATTGCCGTGTCACGGCTATATCTTGGCGCCCACTGGTTTACCGACGTCGCCGGGGGGCTGGGATTCGCCATCGCCTGGATCGCCCTGCTGGGCATCGCCTATGTTCGCCATCGCCCGGCGGGGGGATTGTCACGCGGCCTGCTGCCGGCCGTTGTGGGGACATTGATTGTGGCCGGCGCGATCAATATGACCATCCACCAGTCGCGGGACCTGGCGCGCTACCAGCCCCTTCCACGGGCCCCCGTCATGACCGCGGCGGACTGGATCATGGGGGGGTGGGAAGAACTGCCATCCCACCGGGTCGATCTTGGCGGCGAATATGAAGAACCCTTCATCCTGCAACTGGCGGGATCGCCGGATTATCTGGCGGAAACGCTGGACCGGGCAGGATGGCGTGAACCCGCGGCCTGGAACGCGCTTGGCGCCGTCGCCTGGCTGGCCACCGGCACCGACATGGAATCGCTGCCGGTTCTGCCCAAACTGCATGAAGGGCGGCTGCCGCGACTGATGCGGACCCTGCCCGAGGAAAGCGGCCGCACCCGTCTGGTGCTGCGGCTTTGGGATTCGGGCTATCGCCTGAAACCCGACAACGCCACGCCGACGATATGGCTGGCCACCGTAACCCGCGAGGACCTGCGCCAACCGCTGGGTGTCGTCAGCCTGGCGCTGACAGAAAAAGACGCCAATGCGCCGCGCGAACTGCTGGCCCGCGTAATACCCGCGCTGATCCGCAAGCGCACCGACCCGCCGCAGGGCGATGCGCAGTGGGACGGCACGCTGATGCTAACCGCCGGTGGAGGCTGATATCGGGTGGATATTTCAACTCCGGTTCTCCTTTGTCGGGCCTGACAATGCCGCTTGCGAGAAAGCCGCTCTGCGGCTAGGGTCCGGTCTATTATCAAGTCCAATCAGAATGGTACCGTACCTTGCCTGAATTCCGCCTTATCAATGGCTTACTCCGATATATCGTCCTCTCCGGCGCCGCAATCGCGGCGATCGCCGCACCCGCGGGCGCACAAATTATCGAACGCGAATTTCATCGCGGTGTCATGGAAGGACCGATGGGGCTGGATCCGCAATATGCGGTGCGTCCGGTGGAAATCGCGGTCCTCACCGATCTGTTCATGGGGCTGGTGGCGACAGATGCGTCCGGCCAACCACAGGCCGGCGCCGCGGAAAGCTGGACGCTGGAAAACAAGGGTCGCCGCTGGGTATTCAAACTGCGGCAAAACCTGAAATGGTCTGACGGACGGCCGCTAACAGCCGACGATTTCGTGTACAGCTTTCAGCGTCTGCTGGCGCCGCAATCCGTCGCGCCTTTCGCCTCCATGTTTCACATCATCGCTGGCGCCGAGGAATTGCACGGGGGAAAATCAGACACCCCATCCAAACTTGGCGTGACGGCCAAAAACAAACAGACGCTGGTTTTCGACCTGACAGCGCCGGCGCCATATTTTCTGTCCCTGCTTACCCATCCCGCCGCATTCCCGCTTCGCCAGGACCAGATCGAGCGAAATGCCGACAGTTGGACGCGCCCGGGCCGCATGGTAACCAATGGCGCCTACATCCTGGGCGAATGGTTACCGGGCCGATATATCAAGCTGCGAAAGAACTGGGGCTTCCACGACCCCGCCTCGGTCATCATGGACAATGTCTTTTACGACTTCGTCGATCATCATGAAGTAGCCCTCGAACGCTTTTTCGCCGGCGAACTGCACACGCTTTCCGGCATTCCGCGCGAACAGATCGCGCGACTGATGGAGCAGGTGCCGGAGGCCGTCAGGCTGCATCCGACACTGACCGTCGATTACCTGGTTTTCAATACCGACAAACCCCCTTTCGACGATGTGCGGGTCCGT
>JAOUMF010000276.1 GCA_029881615.1 Alphaproteobacteria bacterium
TCGGTCACCGCAAACAAAACCCACCCTTCATTGTTCTCGGCCCCGGTCTCTTTAAGCCGCCGAACATCAACGGCAATATCTCCCCGCTCGGTAAATTTCGCGGCATTCGACAATAGATTATAAAGAATCTGGCGAACCTTGGTCGCATCGGCTGACATCGTGCCGACGTCGGGACTGCATGTTACCGCCAGCTTGTTGCCGTTTCCCGACGCAAGCGGACGAACCGTCGAGACCACATTGCCTACAAGTTCCGCGACATCGAAGGATTCAACAAATAACTCCATGCGCCCGGCTTCTATTTTCGACAGGTCGAGCACCTCGTTCACCAGGGTCAACAGATGCCGGCCGGCGGCGTTTATGCGGTCCAGATCGACAACCCGGGCGGTCTCGCCCACCTCGACCGCATCCTCCTTGAGGATTTCGCTATAGCCGATGATGGCGTTCAGCGGCGTGCGGAATTCATGACTCATATTGGCGAGGAACCGCGACTTGGCGCGGCTGCTGTCTTCGGCCAGCTGCCTGGCGTCCTCCAACTCCCGCAATATACGGTGCTGTTCGGTTATATCATGGGCAGTTCCCACCAAGCCCGTTATCGCGCCCTGTTCGTTACGAACGACCTGCGCCCTTTCAAGAATAGTCCGCTCGCCCTTTTCAGGATGCAACAGACGATGCTCGACACTGTAGGGCGCCCCGGTTTCAAAGGCCTGCGAGATTTTTGCCTCGATCAGTTTCCGGTCCGCTTCGGGAATTCGGTCCATTGCATCCTGATAACTGGAAGGGCTGTCCTTATCCAAACCGAAGATACGATAGCCTTCGTCGGAATATTTGACCTCATTGGTATCGGCTTGCCATTCCCAACTACCCAACCCGGCGATTTTCTGTGCCGTGGCCAGGCTCGCCTCGCGCTCGCACAAATTCCGGGCAACCAATTCCCGCTCCGCCATCTCGCGCCGCAATTCGGCATTCAACTGCTCGGCCCTGGCCTTCTCTTCCGTCAGATGCTCTACAAGCCCCTCGTTTTGCATCGATAGCCTCAGCGATTCGTCCAGCGATTCACTTTGTTTCCGTCCCGAATGCAGGAGAAAAATCAGAAACAGGCTATACATTACCGCCATGCCATATCCGGTCTCGCCACCCATCCATGCGAAATGAATGGCGACGGGAAGCAATGTCGGGAACACGAATACCAGAAAGACGGGATAGTAGCGCGTCAACGTTGTCACGGCCGCCGCGGCCGTGCCGCCAAGCACGAAGGCTGTGACGATCTGATGTGGCGGCGATGCCTCCGGCAACATGACTACACCCGCCAGCCCCCAGGCGACACCTGTCCACAGCGCCGCAAACAGATAGTATCTGCCCCAATCGCGCAAGGCATCATCCGCCGGTGCGACTCTTCTAAATCGGTCGGCCAGCCATATGCGCCAACCGATACTGGCGACCAGGAAAGCCAGCCATCCCATGACGACATTGCCGTCCACGACATTGCGGTGAACGGCGGCGAGAATCATCGCATTGATAAGATTGGCCCCCGCGGCCAGCCCAACCCCGGAATAAAGCAACCGTATGCGCGCCAGAAGAATCCGGTCTTCCAATCCGTCGGGCACACCGATGGTAATATTGGCGGCAACGGAAGAAGCGTCGGGAACTAGTTCTATTTGGGACTGGCTATTCACGGCGCCTCAATTTTTAATTTCCGGCAAAAGATACAGTAGCATACGGAAGTAGTCACGCATTCAAATAGATGTAAAACCCAATGTGGCAGATCGTCCTGCGTTACCGCAATGGGGTTGAAGTTGAGGCTCTGGTCCGCGATAACCATGGCAACCAAGGGAGACTGAAGAATGACATCCTACAACGCGCCGCTCGCGGATATGCGCTTCCTGCTGCACGATCTTGGCCTTTTGAAATCCGTAAACGGGTTGCCTGGCATGGAAGAAGCTACCGGAGATCTGGTGGACGCGATACTGGAAGAGGCTGGCAAGCTGGCCCGCGACAAGCTGGCCCCGCTCAACCATCCAGCAGATCTTTCCGGCGGCTCGAAGATGGAAAACGGCGTGGTGCGCACACCCGACGGCTGGAAGGATGCCTATGATTCCTTTGTCGAGGGCGGTTGGGGCGCCGTGCCTTTCGATCCCGACTTCGGCGGCCAGGGCCTGCCCTGGCTGGTTGGAATTGTCCTTCAGGAGATGTGGCAATCCGCTAACATGGCCTGGGCGCTCTGCCCTCTGCTGACACAGGGTGCGGTGGAACTACTGAGTACCCACGGGACGGACGAACAGAAGGCGGCCTGGCTACCCAAGCTGATATCGGGCGAATGGACAGGAACGATGAACCTGACCGAGCCGAGCGCGGGAACCGATGTCGGCGCTCTGAAAACCAGGGCGGAGAAATCCGGCGATCATTACCTGATCCGCGGCCAGAAGATTTTCATTACCTATGGCGAACACGACATGACCGACAATACGGTCCATATGGTGCTGGCCCGCGTAGCAGGCGCGCCGGATGGCGTCAAAGGTATCTCGCTGTTCATCGTGCCGAAAGTAATGGTCAACGCGGACGGGTCGCTCGGCGCGCGCAACGACCTGCGCTGCGTATCGCTGGAAGAAAAGCTCGGCATCCACGGCAGCCCCACCTGCGTCATGGCTTATGGCGACAATGAAGGCGCGGTCGGCTATCTGGTCGGCGAGGAAAACCGCGGTATGGAATATATGTTCACCATGATGAACAACGCGCGGATCAGCGTCGGCCTGGAAGGCGTGGCGATCGCCGAACGTGCCTACCAGCAGGCCCGCGACTATGCCCGCGAACGGGTTCAGGGAAAAACCGCCGTCAACGGCAGCGGCGCCATTATCGGCCATCCGGACGTGCGGCGCATGCTGATGACCATGCGCGCCCTGACCGAAGCGACCCGCGCCATCACCTATGACCTGGCGGCCATGCTGGATATTTCAAAGCATCACGCCGAAGAAAACTGGCGGTCCTATGCTGTACGGCGGGTGGCGCTGCTAACGCCGGTGGTCAAGGCCTGGTGCACCGATATGGGCGTTGAGGTTGCCTCACTGGGCGTCCAGGTCCATGGCGGCATGGGCTATATCGAAGAATCGGGAGCGGCTCAGCATTACCGCGACGCCCGAATCCTGCCTATTTACGAAGGCACGAACGGTGTTCAGGCGCTTGATCTGGTCGGACGGAAGCTGCTGCGCGACGAAGGCGAAGGTGCCCTGGAATATATCGACGAGGTGCATTCCCTGATCAACGGGCTGAACCAGCGTTCGGAAGGCGACATGGTCACCATAAGGCGGCACCTGGCGGCCGGTGTGGACGCGCTGGACAACGCCACCCAGTGGCTGCTGGATACGGCCGCCGAGAATCAAATCGACGCCCTGGCCTGCGCCACACCCTATCTGCGGCTGTTTGGAACAGTCGCCGGCGGTGCGATGCTGGCCCGTTCAGCCTTGCGCGCGATGGAATCCATGGAGTCCGGAAATGACGATCCGATTCTGGCTGACAAACTGGTGGTAGCCCGATTCTATGCGGAACAAATCCTGCCGCAAGCGGCTGGACTTGCTACGTCGATTTCAGCGGGATCAAGCGCCATCATGGCCTTGGCCGAGGATCGTTTTTAAGTCTGAAGGAGAAAACAGCCGCCCAGCGTGATCACGCGGCGGCTTTATCGCCGTACCAAGCTTTGTAATGCCCCGCCAGCGAGATGCGGTCGACACCGAAAACCCGTGCAATGGCCGTGCACATGCTGCGTGGCATCGCTATCTCGCCTCGCTCGATCCTATCGATCATGCCGGTGTCGCCAAGACCGGCTTGTTCGGCAAGTTCGGCCTGAGTGATCTGGCAATGCCGGCGTTGCTCGCGAAACCACTCGCCAGCCTGCCGATATTGCGGATCGTTATTTTCATGGTTAGCGTTTCGGAGCATGGTTTGAGCCCTCCGTTCCGATCATCAATCATTTATGCTGCATCGCAACAATACCTCAGACTATTGTGCGGTGCAATATATTATTTATCAAATGATTATTTTTATCGTACGTAAGGTATCAGCCCGCCATCGTCGTCAAGCGTATCCAGCATTTCGCCAACACTGATCCTTGTCGCCGGATGCCGTCTGCCGGATGCAATATCCGCCAGCGGCCGTAGTACGAAAGCACGCTCACCCAGCCGGGGATGGGGAACCGCAAGATCGGGAAGATCGATAACCTCATCACCGAAGAAGATGATATCCAGATCGATCGGTCGTGGCCCATTGCGTTCGCCCGTCCGGCGGCCCAGTTTTTTCTCTATGCTTTTCAGAAATAACAGCAACGACGATGCATCCAGATTCGTCTCGGCCGACAGCGCCATGTTCAGAAAACGGGGCTGGTCGGTCACGTATTTTGGGTCGGTTTCGTAGATTGGCGAACGTTCCAA
>JAOUMF010000277.1 GCA_029881615.1 Alphaproteobacteria bacterium
GACCAATCTGCCCTCCGGAATCTGTCATGCGGACCTTTTCCCCGACAATGTATTCTTTGTTGGCGACAAGTTGTCCGGGCTGATCGATTTCTATTTCGCCTGCAACGATCTTTTTGCCTATGACTTGGCGGTTTGCCTGAATGCCTGGTGCTTCGAACGCGATGGAAGTTTCAATGTTACCAAGGCGCGCGCCATGCTGTCGGCCTATCGACAGATTCGCCCGTTTTCGGAAGCGGAATTGGCCGCGCTGCCCCTGTTGGCACGAGGATGCGCCCTGCGGTTCCTGCTGACCCGCCTTTACGATTGGCTTAACACGCCAGCCGGTGCACTTGTGAAACCGAAGGATCCTTTGGAATACCTTTCCATCCTGCTATTCCATCAGGCCGTAACCGGACCCGGCGCCTACGGTCTGGAATAGGAGAGATGCCGTAGTGACGAAAGACCGGGTGCAGATTTATACCGACGGTGCCTGTAGCGGAAACCCCGGCCCGGGTGGCTGGGGCGCCTTGCTGCGCTGGAAAGGCACGGACAAGGAAATGTCCGGCGGCGAGCGCGAAACCACCAACAACCGGATGGAGATGATGGCGGCCATCAGCGCGCTTGAATCCCTGAAACGCACAGTACCGGTCGATCTCTACACCGACAGCACTTATGTCCGCGACGGCATCACCAAATGGCTTCCCGGCTGGAAATCGAACGGTTGGAAAACAGCCGCGAAAAAGCCGGTGAAAAATCAGGATTTGTGGTTACGGCTGGAAGCTGCCATGCGGGATCACGATATAAAATGGCATTGGGTGAAAGGCCACGCCGGCCACCCCGAGAACGAGCGTGCCGACGAACTGGCACGAAGCGGAATCCCGCAATATTGAGCAAGGAGAGCGGAACGATGAGTGAGCTCAGGGGACTTTACCCCGTAATAGGCGTCCGCCAGTCCGGCCACCTGGATGTCGACGACGGACATCAGATCTATTACGAGGATTGCGGCAACCCGAACGGAAAGCCGGTTATTTTCGTTCATGGCGGGCCCGGCGGTGGCATCAATGGCGATTACCGCCGCCTGTTCGACCCCGAAGCCTATCGCATCATTCTATTCGACCAGCGGGGTTGCGGCAGCAGCACGCCCCATGCATCGCTGGACGCCAACACCACCTGGCATCTTGTCGCCGATATGGAGCGTATCCGCGAACATCTGGACGTTGGGAAATGGCAGGTATTCGGCGGTTCATGGGGTAGCACGCTGGCGCTGGCCTATGCCGAAACCCATCCCGAACGCGTGACGGAGCTAATTCTGCGCGGCATATTCCTGCTGCGCAAACAAGAGCTGGACTGGTATTACGGCGGCGGCGCGGGAGCGCTGTTTCCCGATGAGTGGGAAAAATATTGCGCGCCGATCCCCGAAGCGGAACGCGGTGACATGATCAGCGCCTATTATAAACGGCTAACCGATGACAATCGCGATACCCGAATCGAGGCCGCGCGGGCCTGGAGCATGTGGGAGGGCGCAACGGTATCGCTGCTTCCAAACCCCGGGCGTGTGGCCGGATTCGGCAGCGAACGCTTTGCGGAGGCATTTGCCCGCATCGAATGCCATTACTTCATCAATGGCGGCTTCCTGGAGAGCGACGGCTGGCTGCTCGACAATGTCGGTCGGGTGCGCCACATCCCGGGTGTCATCGTACAGGGCCGCTACGATATGGCGACGCCCGTGACAACCGCCTGGGATCTGCATAAGGCTTGGCCGGAAGCCGATTTCCGCCTTGTTCCCGATGCCGGCCATGCGTTTTCCGAACCAGGCATCCTGCACGAGTTGATCGAGGCCACCGACAGGTTCCGTGGATAGCCCAAAGAATAAAGGCGGCAGATTTCCCGCCGCCTTTACAGCACCATGTAAGTTGCAGCGTTTGCCTTAGAGTGCAGCCAGCATTTTTTCCGCCGCGGAAACGTCAAGGACAGGGCCGTCCTCAATGGCGAGGGTCCGAACCACGCCATCATCCACGATCATGGAAAATCGCCGGCAGCGCGTGCCATAACCCCGCGCGGACATATCGGCATCCAGACCGATCGCGCGGGTAAATTCGGCGTTTCCATCGGCGAGCATTTCGACCTTGCCGCCAGCGCCCTGATCCTGGGCCCAGGCCTTCATTACCCAAGCGTCATTGACCGACAAGCAGGCAATCGTAACGTCCTTTGCCGCGAATTCATCGGCCCGCTTTACATAACCAGGTAAATGCTGGGCCGTGCATGTCGGCGTGAAAGCGCCGGGCAGACCGAACACCACCACTTTTCGGCCCGCAAAATATTTTTCCGCTTCGAAAGACTCGATTCCGTCCGTGCCCACTCGAAACAGGGTCGCATTTGGCAGCTTGTCGCCAACCTTGATTGTCATCTCCAGCCTCTCTTGTCGTATGTGTTGGTGTTTACCGTGGCCTCTAGTCGGCCGGCGCCATGATAAGCATCCGGCAAACCGAAAGTAGCTTCAGGGTTACTTCTGTCCAGTCCCGCAATCACCTATTTCGCGGCAATTCCAGGTACCTCTCCAGCTTCCTTGATAGTGGCGAGAACCGTATCGGTCGTCAGAATTTCTGGCAGGACCGCTCCGTCCGGCGCGCCGGGGCCATAAACCACGTTAAAGGGAATGCCATAACGCCCGTAACTGGCCAGGTAATCGGAAATTTCCTGGCTGGGGCGGGTCCAGTCGGCCTTCATCGCCACTACCGCACCGCTTTCCAATATGCCGGCGACCGGATCGCGGTTCAGCACGACAGCCTTGTTAACCTGACAGGTCAGGCACCAGTCGGCGGTGACATCGACCAGTACGGTCTTGCCATCGGCAACAAGATCGGCAATTTCGGCCTGATTGAAGGGGCGCCAGACAGCGTCATCCACTGTTCGTTCGTCGATATCCGGCCCGGACGCAAATATGGGGGCGACAACAATAACCGCCGCCAGCAATGTAACGACCTTGCCGGCATGACGGGCAAGGCGCGAACCTTCGATGTTGCGAATTGCCAACACCACCCCGATCAGCACGGCCGCAATGGCGATCCCAACAGCGGTGTCGATCCCGGCTTCGGCGGCAATTACAATCAACAGCCACAACCCGGTTCCACCCAAAAGGACGCCAAGAAAACGCCGCATGCCAACCATCCACTTGCCGGGGCGCGGCAGCCTTGTTGCCATTCCGGGGAAGGCGGCGACCAGCAGATAGGGCAACGACAGTCCGATTCCCAAGGCGCTGAATACCATGAATATTTCGGCCGTGCCGCGGGCAAAGGCAAAACCGACCGCCGTACCCAGGAATGGTGCGGAACATGGTGTCGCCAGCAGGGTCGCAAAAACCCCCGTCATGAAATGCCCGCCTAGCGAATGATGGTGGCTGTCGTTGGGCCGGAAGTCGAATGCCATCAGGTTATTCAGCCGGGACGGCAGGGTAATCTCGAACAATCCAAAGAGATTGCAGGCGAAGAGCGTCACCACGACGACCATGACAGCCAGAAAAACCGGCTGCTGGAACTGGATACCCCAGCCGATCGACGCGCCGGCGGCCTTGAGTGCGGCCAGTATGGTGGCAAGAATGATGAAGCTGGTGATGATTCCGGCGACGGATGCCAGAAAACCCAACCGCACATCCGCATTTTCGCGGCCGCCATGCCCCAGCACGCTGAGCAGTTTGAGTGACAATACCGGCAACACGCAGGGCATCAGATTAAGAATCAAGCCACCTAAAAGCGCCAACCCCAGAAACGCCCAGAGCGACCCGCTGGAACCGTTCAAGGCCCCTTCAAAGGCCGGCGGCAAAGGCGGGAACTCATCGACAAGAACGGGATTGAAAGCTTGCTCAACCGCCAGATCGGGCGTGACCAGCGTGCCCAGCATCGAACTGGCGACAATTTCTTCCGGTGAAGCGCCGGTTCCCAGCAACGTGACCACCGCGTAACGGCCGTCCCGCGAGATCTGAACCTGTGGGTTCTCGAAGAAAGCCGGCGTGGACCCTTCGGCGAACAGATCCGGCGCGACCAGGGGCCGATCGGACTTTATTGCCACGCGCAAGTTTACCGCATCCTTGGCAGGCTTGACGACTGCTTGCTCCATGGAAATGCCCACCGCTGACGCGGATACCGGAACCCTGGCCCGGTACCGATCAATCAGGGCGGCGAAAGCTGTTGCATTGGCAGGGCCGGCGGGAATGTCGAGGACAAGAGTGGCCTCACCCGGAATGCATAATTCCTTGCAGGTCAGATAGGTAACATCCGCGCGAAGACTGATCGCCTCGCCAACCCGTGTCACCGGAACGGTCAGCGGAAAGACCACATCTTCCTTATAGCCCAGCGCCTCGATCCCGAAAATCTTGAAGCGCTCCGGCGCGGGCCAGAGAAATTTTACATCGCCAATGCCGGTAGACTGGGTC
>JAOUMF010000003.1 GCA_029881615.1 Alphaproteobacteria bacterium
GACCACGCCAATCAAACCGACCTCCCTGCGCATGCCCGACGCCTTCCGGGGCCGGCGCCTCTACACGACCGTGTTCACAAAGGATGGCAAGCGTTGGAACAGGCTGCGGCTGGGCTTTTATCCGACCTTGCAGGATGCCCGTAACGCGCTTCCGGCGATAAAAGTTTCGTATCCCGGTGCCTGGGTGGCCAAAACCTCGGCGGCGGAAAGGCAGGCATCCGCATCCACTGCGGTCCGGATATCCCTGGCGACCGCGCCGGCGCCGGCACCCGCGCCTACGCCACAGGCGCCGGCAATGCAAGCGGCCGCATCGGTCGCCCCGACCGGTGCAATTCCGGCAGGCGGGCCCACCGCACTCATGGATCAGGCAGCCATCGCGGTTACCGCCGGGGATTACCAGCGGGCCGTCCTGCTCTACTCGAAAGTTCTGCAATTACCGGACAAGGCCGCCCGGCAACAAGCACAGGAGTTGCTTGGCCTCGCGCGCGAGCGAAACGGTCAACTGGCCCATGCCAAAGCCGAATATGAAACATATTTGCAGCTTTACCCGGAGGGTGAAGGCGCGGACCGCGTGCGCCAGAGGCTTGCGGGACTGCTTACCGCCAGATCCAAACCCCAGGAAAAACTGCGCGGCGCGACCAAGGAACCAGACAAGTGGCAGTCGCAGATATTTGGTGGTTTCTCGCAATCCTATTCCCATGATGCGAGTTCCATAGACGGCATGGAAGAAACCGTGAACCGGTCGGACCTGAATTCCGATCTCGATCTGAATTTCCGCCTGCGAAATGCGGATTATGAGCTTGGCGCCCGATTCAACGGTGGATATGTATCCGAATTCCGGAAACAGGGGGAGGACGTATCGCGCATCAACACCCTGTACCTTGAGGCTATCGACCGAAATCATGGGCTGTCGAGCCGAATCGGCCGCCAGTCGCGCAGCACCGGCGGTGTATTCGGCCGGTTCGATGGAGCCGTCATCGACTATCAATTTCTGCCGCGGGCGCGCCTTAGCCTCGTCGGGGGTTTTCCCGTCGATAGTTCGAAAGAACTGGAGGTAGACCCCGACAGGCGTTTCTATGGCGCCGGCCTGGATTTTGGCACCTTCGCCGATAAATGGGATTTCAATCTCTACGGCATCAACCAGGAAGTCGACGGCATCATCGACCGGCAAGCCGTCGGCGGCGAGGTCAGATACTTCAATGAAGGCCGCTCGGTTTTCTCGCTCGTTGACTACGATGTATCGTACAAACAACTCAACATAGCCCTGCTCAGCGCGAACTGGGTGTTCAAGAACCAGGCAACAGCGGGTCTGACGCTCAATTACCGAAACTCTCCAAGCCTTGCGACCACGAACGCAATTCAGGGCCAGGGCGTTGAGGAAGTCTCCGATCTACTCGTGACGCTGACCGAAGAAGAGGTGCGCGCCCTGGCGGAGGACCGAACCGCGAGAAGCCAATCGGCAACGATCAACGCTTCCCACCCACTCGGCAAATCATTCCAGGTGAGCGGCGATATAACCATTTCGAATCTGTTGGGGACGGAAGCCTCGGGCGGAGTCCCGGCGACACCGGGAACCGGGAACGAATTCTTCTATTCCACGCAACTGATCGGCAGCAGTCTTCTGATGGAGAACGACGTCCATATTTTCGGGTTGCGATATTCTGACACGGAAAACTCCAACACTTCGACATTCTCATTCGACGCACGCTATCCCCTCACCAAGGACTGGCGCTTGAATCCCCGGCTTCGCGCCGATTTCAAACAGAATAACAACGACCAGGGCGAACAGGTCAGGGTACGGCCGTCATTGCGAACGGATTATCGGCCGCGGAACTGGTTCCGCATGGACTTCGAAGCGGGCATGGAATGGACCGAAGACCATTTCCTGGACGAAACGACCACGACCATCGGCTACAACGTCATGCTGGGCTACCGGGTGAGTTTCTAAGTTTTAAGCTTCAGCCCGCCCGGAACACAAAAAAAGCCCCGCGCCAGTCTCCTGGCGCGGGGCTTTCAATTGGTAGCGGAGGAGGGACTTGAACCCCCGACACGCGGATTATGATTCCGCTGCTCTAACCAGCTGAGCTACTCCGCCGCAAGCGCGGTGAACGCTATAAGGCGTGAGACGCGGCCCTGTCAAGCCGGTGATGCCTTATCGACATATATATTGATACCGGCGCCGGAAATCCAGACCTTCACGCCGCCGCGCTGGCCGCCTGGCGCAGGATCCAGCCGCCGCCGAGCACGCGCTCTCCGTCATAAAAAACACAGGCCTGACCGGGGGAAACGCCATGCACCGGGTCGTCCAGAATCACTTCGGCCCCTTCGCCCGCCCGATAAAGGGTCGCCGGAACGGCCGCCATGGTGGAGCGCAGCTTGACCTGTATGGCAATCCCTTCCGCGGTAATCGAATCGCCACCCAGCCAATTGACCTCGCCCAGCCGCACCGTGCCGCAGGCCAGCGCGGCGCGCGGGCCGATGACAACCCGCCGGTTTTCGGGCTCCAGCCGGACCACATAGAGCGGATCGGTGGAATCCTTGCGCCCGCCGATGCCCAGCCCCTTCCGCTGACCGATGGTGTAGCCAATAATGCCCTCGTGGCGGCCCATCACGCGGCCATCCAGATCGACGATGTCGCCGGGTTCGGCGGCCTCGGGGCGCAGTTTCTCGACAATCCGGGCATAGCCACCCTCGGGCACGAAGCAAATATCCTGACTATCCGGCTTGTCGGCCACCGCCAGCCCGAATCGCTCGGCCAGCGCGCGGGTTTCGGCCTTATCCAGCCCGCCCAGCGGAAAGCGCAGGAAATCGAGCTGTTCCGCGGTAGTGGCAAACAGGAAATAGCTCTGGTCCTTGGCCGGGTCGATGGCACAATGCATCTCGGCCCCGCCCTGCCCCGTGACCCGGCGCACATAATGGCCGGTTGCCATGGCGACCGCGCCCAGCTCGCGCGCGGTGGCCAGCAAATCCCGGAACTTGACGGTCTGATTACAGCGCACACATGGAATCGGCGTCTCGCCGCGCGCATAGGCGTCGGCGAAATCCTCGATCACCGAATCGCGGAACCGATTTTCGTAATCCAGCACGTAATGGGGAATGCCCAGCCGGTCGGCGACCATGCGCGCATCGTAAATATCCTGACCGGCGCAACAGGCGCCCTTCTTGCCCACCGTCATGCCGTGATCGTAAAGCTGCAGCGTCACGCCCACCACATCGTATCCCGCCTCGGCCAGCAGGGCGGCGGTGACGGATGAATCGACTCCGCCCGACATCGCGACGACGATGCGGGATCCGGCGGGCAGGTCTGGCAGTTCGATGGTCATGTCCATGCTCATGGGCGCGAATATAGGGCATGCGCCGGCCGGTGCAACGTTTCGGCGAATTTTCCCGGTTCAGTCAGCCTTGCCAACGGCGTCGGCGCCAATCAGGTCGCGGAAATGTTCGAAGGACCCCATCCAGAACCAGACGATCCTCTCATCGTCGGCGCGCACCCCGACCGCGCGATGCCGCATGCCTACCCGGAACGAAAAAATCGGCAGGTCGGGATGAATCCGTTTGAATCGCAGGCTCGGATGGTTGGGATTCTTCTTCCAAAGTTCGTAATTGCTGGTAGCCAGCTTGCGAACGGCCGCCGGAAGATCGTCGAAATGCCGCCAGTAGGCATCCTCGCGCAACATCGCGTCCCGGTCTACCGACACAAAAGAAACGTCCAACGGGCGCGTCATCTTCTTGTACTTCTTCAAAGCGCTCGCCGCTTCCTTTTCCAGCCAGCGCAAGGCCCCGGACGACACAATCAGCCTGTCCCACTCGGATTTGTCCTCGACCCGCTCGATAATCTCCCAGGCGATACGGTCACGATCTTCCTTGGGCAGCGCCTTCAATGCCTCGAAGGCCTTGTTCATTATGTCGGTCAACGGAATGACTCCCATATCGTGATTTTCGGGGAAGCAGCCATGCCCCCATTAATAGGGGTTGGGGACCGATATGGAAAGCGTCGCCACCGCCAGCCCCCGAATAGAATCAGATCCGTCCTTTCCGCAAGGACCTGTCAGTGTCATAAGCTTATTCGAATGTTAACCCCGATCAATTATCGGTTGAGGTAAGTGTATCTTTAGGATCGCATTGCCCGATTTGCTTAGTGGGAAACGAGAGATATCCGAATGAACGCAGACTGGCCGTCGACGGTACAAATGAGAAATCCTGCTGAAAACCAAGCCTTCAAAATCGACGGGCGGCTGACGGTTCTCATTTACGTCCTTCTGACGATCTCGGCACTAATTCCCCTGGGATTCACGGATGTCCCGTTTCTTGTGGATTTTCCGAACCATCTGGCGCGAATTCATATCATAGCCAATCTCGACCAGGATGCGGCGCTGGCCTCGAACTACCAGGTTGCCTGGGGCGTTCTGCCAAACCTGGCTTTTGAAATCGTATCAACGCCATTCGCTGGAACCATTCCGATCGAAATCCTGGGCAGGATGTTCATCGCGCTGATCTTTATTCTACTGATCGCAGGGACGCTGGCCTTGCGACGGGTGGTCCACGGCCATGTGGACATGTGGGCCGCCGGAACGTTCCTGTTCCTGTATAATCACTTGCTGATTATGGGTTTCGTCAACTACCTGTTCAGCCTGGGGATTGCGTTGCTTTTGTTCGCGGGCTGGATCGCCAGCCGATCCCTGCAGCCCACTATCCGTATCCTGCTGTTTTCCGCCGCCGCGGCCGCTCTTTTCTTTTGTCATCTATTCGCCTTGGCGGTTTATGCAATCTGCGTGGGAGGCCATGAAATCGGCTTGCGCTACCGCGAGTTACGCGGCGACTGGTTCGGCGTTGCAAAACAGTGGCTGTTCGGTGCCATGCAATTCGTACCGGTTGCGATAATCATACTTGCAACCATGCCCGACATTCAGGGACGAGAGATGATCTACGGCACCTTCGTGCAGAAACTGCGCGCCGCCTGGTCGCCCACCCTGACCTACCAGACGCCACTTGATCTCGTATTGTTGTTGTTCGTGACCGGGGTTCTGACGGTCGGGCTGGCCCGCAGGAAATTCGTCATCGCCCCCCAATTGCGCGGCCCACTTCTGGTGATGATCCCCCTTGCCATTGCTATGCCATTCTGGATTCGCGGGGCTTGGGGAAGCGTCGCCTATTCCGATCTCCGGTTGCCGCTGGCCGTGGCGCTACTGTTAATGGCCGGCCTGAAAATCCGCGACGTGAAACGCGAAACGCTGTTCGCCTTGGCCTGTGCGGCGGCGGTAATGTTTGGCGCGCGCATTGTCGACATGGCAACACAGTGGCGTCAAGCGGATCACGAGTTCGCGGAATTTCGGGCGGCCACCGCTGTCATACCAAAGGGCGCCGCAGTACTGCCTGTGCAGATTCTCAACGCTCATTTCACGACCGGCATTCCCAGGTTTGAATATGCCTACTGGCATCTCGCCGCGCTGACGGTAATCGACCGGTCTACCTTCATGCCCTTCCTGTTCACCGATCCGGCAAAACAGCCAGTGCGCGCGGCGCCCACCCGACTGGCCATCGACGCCCCCTTCGGCGCACCGATCGATTACCAGCAAATGTATGAAGGGATGGCGGATATGCTGGCAAAAACAGACAACAGAAGCGGTGCCCAACCCTACTGGGAAAACTGGCCGGCCCACTATGACTATCTTTTACTGACCCATTTCGGTGTGAAGGAAACCCCCGTTCCCTCCGTGTTAACGCCGGTGCATGAAGGTTCGTTCTTCACGATATTCAAGATCGCGGCGCCGCCCGGGAAGTAGCCGGCGCCCCTACCCCGCTTTCATCATCATATCATGCAGTTGCCGCAGCGGCGCGTCATCGTGAATAACCCCGACGGCGGCCGAGAAATGGCCCTGGTCGCGGATGTAAAGGTTGTCCGCGGGAACCTTCCAGCGTTCCGCGAGACTGCGGCCTTCATCAAAGGCGGTAACGCTGTCCTCGCGGCCCAATACCATGACTATACGTTCGGGCGGCATAACGGGACGATCGTCGGGGTCGGTCAGCGGGCTCATCGCCTGCAGCAATTCATCGGTCCAGCCAGCCTTGCGTAGCGCCTCGTCCAACCCGAACGCCTCGCCCAGCTCGCCGTCAACCGCGACCTGGCGCAGGCTGCCGCTGGTGGTGACGAGCAACAGGAAGTCCGGCTGCAATGCCGATGGCCAGTCCCGGGCCTTGGTAGCGGCAAGCTGTGTCGTCAGCGCCCCAAGGCTGGTCCCGCCAATAGCCACCGAATGGCTTCCCTGACCTCGTGCCCACCCGGTCAGCGTGGCGATTTCCGACAGAGCGGCGCGGAACAGGTCCGGGGCGCCGCGCGGCGCGGTGGCGATCAAGGGTTCGCCGCCATAGAAGCCCGCCCGCATGCGCCTTCCGTGCCAGGGAGCCTCGGGCGAAATCACCCTCACCCCCTGGCGGATCAGCGCATGGGGGATTCCGGCCGTGGTTCCCCACAATTCCTGTTCGACGCAAAGCCCGTGGCAAAGAATCGCGGTCGGCAACCGATCGGCGGGCTCTTCGGGCTCATAGACCTTGGCCCAGGCGGTTTCGCCGTCCTTGGACGGAAATCTTAGCCAATATTCAAGCCCTTCGGGACCCAACACCTTGTGCGAGCATTCGATAGCCGGCAGCGGGTCGGGCGGCGCATAGAAAGCAGCTGGGTCGGTCAGCATGGGCGCCAGTTCCGCCAGCAATGCGTCCGGGACCGGTGTTTGCCAACGCACTGGCGGTATACCGTCATTCGATAGAATCGGCGCCATCAGTCCCCTGGTCGCCATCCAGATACGCCCGGCGGTTCGACGTTCCAACTCGGCCTCAACCAGGCGTCCAGCCGCGCGGGCCGAACCGCCGAAATACACCCTCTCCCATTCATCCTGGATGCGGGTATAGCGGCGCTGCGCGCTGCGCACACCGTGCAACGCTTGATCCAGCAGCCAGCCTTCCGGGCCGTCATCGCCCGCAAACGGGACCGCCGCCGCAAAGCGATCCGGGTCGCCCCCGGCCATATTGGCCGCCGCCCATAACCGGCTGAGCGGGAAAAACCAGGTAAGGCTGCCAAAAGCCGCGCGGTCCAGCCAGGGGCGCGACACCCAATCGCCGAAGCGATGTTTGAGAACGCTTTCCGGCGCGAGACCGCGCGGCAGGCGATCCATGTTCTTTCCATCGAAAAAGGCCATCTGCAATCCCTTTGTCCTTCAGGCTTTCCCACGAAGGATTTCAATCTAACGCAAAAAGCGCATTAAATGACGTGAATTTTACCGGAACTTAACCGCCACGGGGCTAGCTAACAGACTAAGCATCCGCGCCCCAACTTTTGAGAAAACAATTGACGTCAGAGACTTATATCGCAGACCACACCATGTCCCTGACTTTGCCACGCAATTATCTGTTGGCAATATATCTACTGCTGGGAGTAGCAGCGCTGCTGCCGCTGACCATGGTGGACATCCCGGCGCTCGTCGATTACCCGAACCATCTGGCGCGAATGCATGTCATCGCGCAAAACGGCACAAACCAGTTACTGGCATCGAATTATCAGGTGGCATGGAGCGCCACGCCCAACCTCGCGATGGACCTGATCCTGCCACCGCTTACACAGATATTTTCGGTCACGACCCTGGGCAGGTTATTCATTGCCCTTACCATGATCTCGCTGGTCACCGGAACACTGGTCCTGCATCGCACGCTGCACGGCTCGATCGGGCTCTGGCCCATGGCGACATATCTGTTTTTATACAATCACCTGCTGATCATGGGTTTCCTGAACTACCTGTTTTCGATAGGGGTCGCCCTGATGTTGTTTGCGGCCTGGATCGCCAGTGACCGCTGGGCAGCGTGGATACGCTGGACATTGTTCCCGCTGGCACTTGCTGCCCTGTTTTTCTCCCATATATTCGCGCTGGGAATTTACGGGGTCTGCGTAAGCACCTACGAAATCGCCCGGGCATGGCCGTCATTACGTACCGAATGGCGATCGCTACCGCGACGCTGGGCCGTCGTTGCCTGGCAATTCCTGCCGGCGGCGGGCCTCGTGCTGGCCACCATGCCCGACAGCGGGTCGGGGGGATTCATATACGGGCCATTGATGTCGAAAGTACGTGCGATATGGTCGCCGACGCTGACTTACATCACGCCGACCGATGCGGGCATATTCCTGTTCGTCGTTGCAATTTTAGTCGGTGGATTGGCAACGCGCCGGCTGGTGCTATGTCACGCCGTACGATTTCCGCTTGTCGTGCTGACCGTGCTGGCCGCAGCCATGCCATTCTGGACCGAAGGCGCCTGGGGCATCACCGCCTTCATGGACCTGCGTTTGCCGCTTTTCATCGCCCTCCTTCTGATGGCGGGCCTGCGACCACATAACATCAGCGCGCGGGTCGCCATTTCCGTGATTTGCGCGGCCGCTGTTCTGATGAGCGCCAGGCTTATCGATACATCGCTGGAATGGCGGAAAATTGACGGTCAATATGCCGAGTTTCGTGACGCCTTGCAGTTTATCGAACCCGGCGCTTCCATTTTGCCCGCGCAGACACAGGACTCTCCCCGGCGTGAAGGGGAAACCCGTTTCGATTATCTTTACTGGCATCTCCCCGTACTGGCGGTACTCGATCGCTCGGCATTCGTGCCCACCATGTTTACCGATCCGGCGAAACAGCCGGTACGGGCCGCACCAGCCCGCGTGGCAATGGACACCGACTTCGGCGCTCCGATCAAGATCGACCTCCTGGTGGATTCCGCGCGGGGAGGAAATATGGTGGCCGGCGGACTCGGGATGAAACCATTCTGGCGCGACTGGCCGCGGCGGTATGATTATGTCGTGATCACGCATTTCGGGACGCCGGAAAATCCGTTGCCCGACCTGCTGACCCTGGAGCATGAGGGATCTTATTTCAGTATTTACCGCGTCTTGAACAAGGACGGTTCCTGAACAGCGCTGCGGGTAATGATTTGGAAATACAAAAATGCCGGACCACACGGCAAAAGGGCGTTGCCGCCAGGCCGTATAAATCCCGGCGGACGACCTTTGTGACGAGTAACCGAGCATCTGCTACCGATAACGATTATCGAATAATTAAGAAAAATCGCCTAGTAAACTTGTAATACTCGGCGCCTGCTGTCTCGGTACGAACCAAGCGATCCTTGCGCCCACAGGAATTACCCGAAGGTCGGAGCCCACCCGTTGACCATCACTACCCCAGGAAAACTCATCGCGCCCATTAGCGAGCGTCAACTGGCTTTATTGCTTTACACAATACTGTCCGCCGCGGTTCTTTATCCACTTTTCATCGTTGAAATTCCGCCTCTTGTAGACTATCCGTCCCATATCGCACGAATTCACATCCTTTCGTCGATTGCGAGCGACACAGCGTTACAGGCCAATTACGCCGTAACCTGGCGGGCGCTGCCAAATCTGGCGATGGATATCATCTTACCGCCGCTTACCGCATTGATGTCGGTCTATACCGCGGGCAAGATATTTGTCGGCCTGGCTATCCTGATACCGGTGGCCGGCGTCGCGGCGTTGCGCAAGGTTCTCCATGGCCAGGTTGGCATTGCGCCGGCCCTCGCCTTCCTGCCGGCTTACAATCTTTGTCTTACGTGGGGATTCCTCAATTTCCTGTTCGCAACCGGACTATGCATCCTGGCCTTCGCCGGTTGGGTCGCATCGCGGCATTGGCGACCCGTTCCACGAGCGGCGTCATTTGCACTGATTGCGCTGGGACTCTATTTCTCGCATATCTTCGCTTTCGGAGCCTATGCCCTGTCGGTCGGTGGCTACACCCTCCATCAACTAATCAACCAACGCAGCGATTTTCCGAAGGCATGGGCTTCAACGCTTTCCGTCGCTGGCACGCAGTTTCTGCTGCCTGCGGCATTCATACTCCTCACGCTGCTTTCCGGGTCTGGCGGTTATACATTTTACGGAGACACGCACGCGAAAGTCCTGGCGCTAGTAACTCCCTTTTATTCAGTTGGCTCCAAGGCCGATTTTCTTTTCGCCTTCTTTGTCGCGGGTTTCCTGATCTGGATGGCGATAAGACGCCGCATATCAGTGATCCCGGCCATGCGGATGCCATTGATATTTCTTCTTCTGGCAGCCATCGCAACGCCGGAATGGCTGATGCGGACATGGGCCGTCGATATCCGTTTGCCTGTTGTCATTACACTGGTCGCCATCGCTTCAATGAATATCAAAATAGAATCGAGGTCCGCAGCAATCGCCCTATCCGCAATCGTTTTTGCATTATTTGTGGCTCGCGTGGCGGCCACCGCCGAATTCTGGTCACGGGCGGATGCCAATCTCTCGGAATTCCGGGCCGCAACTGCAATGATCCCCGAGGGCGCGCGTATCATGACAGTCCAGCCGCCGACCAGTGAAACACCCGAAGGGGCCGATCAATTACGGCAGATATATTGGGGATTACCCGCCATCGCCGTGATTGAAAGATCCGCCTTCACACCGACACTCTTCACCGATTTCGAGAAACAGCTTCTTCAACCGGCCGAACGAAACAGGGCAATCGACACCCCGTTCGGTCGTCCTCCGTCGCTTAACGACCTGGAGTCGGGCGCGGCCCTTAACCTTCGAGGCACAAAGGCCCGCCTGCACTGGACGGGAAGATCCATTTTCTGGACCGATTGGCCGCACCGTCTTGATTATGTTGTTTCGGTGTTCGATGCTGCTCCGCCCGATGGCGTCGGCATTTTGCTGAACCCGATCCATACCGGCTCGTTCTTTGTGATATACGAGACCATCAAAGGCTCCTGCGAACTTCCCGATCCAATGGATGACGAAAGCCTCAGGGCTACTTGTTTCCGGGATGACGACGCCGAGCGCCAGGGCGGCGCCGCGAGCTAATTGGCTTCGACAGTGCGAAGGCCATGGAAATCCGCGCCCGACCGGAACAGTTCGGTTATTCCCGTCCTAACGCATGATCGCGCTTGCCCACCCTCGCCAGTTTACCCGGCCATGTATCTGACAATCCGCTTTAACGATCGACGCAAAGGTTCAGTTGATCGCGCCAGTCCGGTATCGCAATACCAAAAGCATCGTTCAGTTTCGAGCAATCCAACAATGAATTCGCCGGACGTTTTGCCGGTGTCGGATAATCCGATGTGGGAATCGGCGAGACCTGCTTGCACAGAACCGGTTGGCCCGAGGTGCGCATCCAGTCGACGACCGCCCCGGCGAAACCGTGCCATGTGGTCTCGCCCGCCGCCGTCATGTGGTAGAGCCCGCCATTCTCCGCAAGCCCCCCGGGATCACGCGGCGCGCCACATCGCGCCAGAACCAGTGCCGTCGCCTCGGCAATGCCGCGCGCCCAGGTAGGCGCGCCA
The DNA here is from genome assembly GCA_029881615.1 of Alphaproteobacteria bacterium. Taxonomy (GTDB): domain Bacteria; phylum Pseudomonadota; class Alphaproteobacteria; order UBA8366; family JADFVY01; genus JADFVY01. The sequence goes on from JAOUMF010000003.1 coordinate 11,356, forward strand.
GTCTGGTCGGCGACAATGCGCAACTCTTCCAGCTGGCCGGCAAGACGCTGCACCGTCAGCAGGAAATTGGCGCCCCGCATTGAATAGACCCAACTTGTGCGCAGAATCAGATGGGCGCAGCCGGTATCGCGGATAGCCGCCTCGCCCGCCAGCTTGGTGCGGCCATAGGCGTTCAGCGGTGCCGCAGGATCGCTTTCAATGGCCGGGCGAGAACCGGTGCCGTCGAATACATAGTCGGTGGAATAATGCACCAAAGCGATGCCCAGCTGCTTTGCCTCCTCGGCCAGAACACCCGGCGCTTCGGCGTTGATCGCCCGGGCCGATGCCTCGTCCTCTTCGGCGCGATCAACCGCGGTATAGGCCGCCGCATTGACGATCAGCGACGGCGCCGTTTCACGCACGATACGGCTAAGCGCATCAGGGTCGGCGAGGTCCGCATCTGCCCGCTCCAGCGCCCGAACAGGTTCCAGGGGCGCCAGGGTCCGTCGTAGTTCCCAACCAACCTGACCGTTCGCGCCCAACAACAGGATGGTCATCAACCACCTCCATGGACCGGCAGGCGGGCCGGATCGATATCGGCCAGCAGTGGCGCCTCGCCGTCCTTGGGCGACACCAGCGGGTCCGACAGCGGCCAGTCGATGCCGATGGCCGGATCGTCCCAGCGGATCGAGCCCTCGGCTTGCGGATTATAAAAATCAGTGCATTTATATGAAAACAAGGCGCTCTCGCCGGTCACGCAGAACCCATGGGCAAAGCCCGGCGGGATGTATAGCTGGCGCCCATTGTCGCCCGACAATGTAGCCCCGGTCCATTTGCCGAAAGTCGGCGAACCGGCGCGAACATCCACCGCAACGTCGAAAACCTCGCCCTGCAACACATAAACCAGTTTGCCCTGCCCGTTGGGATTCTGAAAATGCAGGCCACGCAGCACGCCATGGGCGGAAAGCGATAGATTGTCCTGCACGAAGGAGCCCGGAATGCCCGCCTCTTCATAGCGGCCCTGATGCCATATTTCCTGGAAATACCCACGCGTATCGCCAAACCGCTTGGGCTCGACGATCAGGACACCGGGCAGTTCCGTCTTGATGGTTTTCATTTGCCCTCGCGCTTCAGCAAATCAAACAGATATTGCCCATAGCCGTTCTTGGCCAGCGGTTCGGCCAGGACCCGCAATTGTGCATCACCGATGAAACCCATGCGCCAGGCAATTTCCTCGATGCAGGAGATTTTCAGCCCCTGGCGGGCCTCCACCACCTCGACGAACTGGCTGGCCTGCAACAGCGATTCATGGGTGCCGGTATCCAGCCAGGCAGCGCCGCGGCCCAGCATTTCCACCTGCAGGTCGCCGCGTTCCAGATAGGCGCGGTTGACGTCCGTGATTTCCAGTTCCCCGCGCGGCGAGGGTTTCATGTTCCTGGCGATCTCAACGACATCATTGTCGTAGAAATACAGACCGGTCACCGCATAGTTGGATTTAGGATTGGCCGGTTTTTCCTCGATTCCGGTAGCGACGCCCTCGGCGTCGAAGCTGACCACGCCATAACGTTCGGGATCACGCACCCAATAGGCGAAGACAGTGGCGCCGGCGCCGCGTTCGGCCGTTGCCTGCAACCGTTTCGCCAGCCCCTGGCCATAGAAGATATTGTCACCCAGAACCAGGCATACGGCATCGTCGCCGATGAATTCCTCGCCGATGATAAAGGCCTGCGCCAGCCCCTCGGGTTTCGGCTGAACGGCATAGGATATCTCCATGCCCCATTGCCGTCCGTCGCTCAACAGGCGCTCGAAAGCGATCCTGTCCTCGGGCGTGGTGATGACCAGGACCTCGCGGATTCCCGCCAGCATCAGCACCGACAGCGGGTAGTAGATCATCGGCTTGTCGTAGATCGGCAACAGCTGCTTGCTGACCGCCATGGTGATGGGATAGAGCCGGGTGCCCGACCCGCCGGCCAGGATGATACCCTTGCGCACCGCCTGTCCGTTCATGATGAAACCTCCTTGCCCAGTCCAAGCCGCCCAACCTTGTAATCGCCCGAAAGAATACGCTGCCACCAGTCGCGGTTTTCCAGATACCAGGCGACGGTCCGTTTGAGGCCGGTTTCGAAGCTTTCCTTCTGGGACCAGCCAAGCTCGCGCTCGATCTTGCTGCTGTCGATGGCGTAACGCAGATCATGACCGGGACGGTCGGCGACGAAGGTGATAAGGTTTTCGTGCGGGCGATGGGGCGAGTCCGGCAGCAACTCGTCGAGTATCGCGCAAACTGCCCGCGCGACGTCGATGTTCGTGCGCTCCGCGCGCCCGCCGATATTATAGGTTTCGCCCACCCTGCCCTTTTCCAGCACCAGCCGCAGGGCGGCCGCGTGATCCTCGACATAGAGCCAGTCGCGAATATTCTCGCCCTTGCCATAGATCGGCAGTTTCTCGCCGGCCAGCGCCTTGAGAATCAGCACCGGGATCAGCTTTTCCGGGAACTGGCAGGGTCCGTAATTGTTCGAGCAATTGGTCACGACCACCGGCAGGCCATAGGTCTCGTGCCAGGCGCGCACCAGATGGTCCGACGACGCCTTGCTGGCCGAATAGGGCGAATTCGGGCTGTAGGGCGTTTCCTCGGTGAACAGCCCTTCCGTGCCCAACGTACCGTAAACCTCGTCGGTGGAAACATGATGGAAGCGGAACGCCGCCCGCGCATCGCCCGCCAGCCCGTCCCAATAGTGACGCGCGGCCTCCAGCAGCGTGCTGGTGCCGACGATATTGGTCTCGATGAATTCGGCGGGGCCATCGATGGAACGGTCGACATGGGATTCCGCCGCCAGATGCATCACCGCGCGCGGCTTGTGGTCGGTGAATATTCGCGTTAGCGCCGCGGCATCACAAATATCGGCCTGTTCGAAAACATGCCGCGGATCGTCACGCGCCGTGCCCAGCGATTCCAGATTGCCGGCATAGGTGAGCTTGTCGAGATTGACGACGGTCTCGCCAGTCTCGGCCATATATTGGCGAACCACGGCGGACCCGATAAAACCGGCGCCGCCGGTGATGAGAATTGTCACGTTATACTTTCCACTATTTCGCTAACGAATTAAATCGATACAACGTTAGGAATGAACGTAAAGCAAGTCTATGGCCTATAAAAACGCAAATTTGGGGGAATGTACAACCCTTGCCGACAAATTCAGGTCGGCGCCCCAAACGCATAAAAGGAAAATCTTCTTTAAGGGCAAGGGGCGATTCGCGCTATCCAGCGAAGAGTCTTACGATTGCCAGCCCGAGGACATTCATCTGTTCTTTGTTGAAATCCGCCAGAACATCAACGGTTTACGCATGGCATCCGCGAAACCGGAAGCTCCCGATCAATCCATCAGGAAGTTATGGGTCTCTTCGGGCAGGGTTACGATAAGGCCGTCCAGTTCCTGGGTTATGATGATCTGGCAGCAGAGGCGCGAAGTCCGGGTCAGGCCAAAGGCGAGATCCAGCATGTCTTCCTCTTCCTCGGTGGGTTCCGGCAATTTCCCGGCCCAGGCCGGGTCGACGATGACATGACAGGTGGAACAGGCAAGCGAGCCACCGCAGGCGCCCTCTACCTCAAGATCGTTGCGCTGGGCGATCTCCATGACCGACAATCCCAACGGCGCATCCACCTCGACGCGATTGCCATCCGCTTCAATGAAAGTCATCTTCGGCATATTGCTCGTTCCGTTTTCCAAGGCCACTCATACCACGGCACGCAAATGCGCCGCGGACGTTCATATCCGCGGCGTCGCACAAAAACAACCACGCAAATCACACGTGGAAGGATTCTCCGCAGCCACAGGTCCCCTTGGCGTTCGGATTGTTGAACACGAAGCGGGATTCCAGCTTATCTTCCAGCCAATCCATCTCCGAGCCAATGAGAAACATTGTCGCGGTGGGTTCCACGTAGATCTTGACGCCCTTGTCCTCGATCACTTCCTCGCCCGGGCGCTCGTCCTCGGCATATTCCATCTTGTAGCTCATGCCCGAACAGCCCTGCTGGGTCACGCCCACCCGCACGCCCAGCACCGGCTTGTCGCTCATCGCCATCAGCTTTTTCACGCGCTCGACCGCGGCGTCGGTCAGGGTCATCAATTTGGGTCGTTCCATCGATTTTCTCTCCAATTATTCCAGGCCGCGTTCAACCCATATCCAGAAGCATCTTGGCGTCGTCCGACATGCGGGCCGGCGACCAGGGCGGGTCCCAGACCATCGTGACCTCGACCTCGCCCACGCCTTCGACGGCGGCCACGGCATCGGCCGCCCATTTCGGCATTTCGCCGGCCACCGGACAGGCCGGCGCGGTCAGGGTCATATCGATCGCGACATTGCCCTTCCCGTCGATTTCCATGCCATAGATAAGGCCCAGCTCGTAAATATTCACCGGTATTTCCGGATCATGAACCGTGCGTAGCGCCTCGATCACCGCTTCCCGACCCGCCACCGCGGCGCCCTCGCCCAGCGGCGAACCGGCGCGCGCGACACCTTCGCTATGCGGCGAAACCGGCATGAAATCCCTGAAGCTATGGCTGTGTTCCGTCATTTCCTTCAACCCCGCTCGTCCTCGGTGGATGCTTCCGCCTCGCCCTTCGTGGCCGCATTCATGGTGTGCCAGGCCAAGGTCGCGCATTTGACCCGCATCGGAAACTCGCTGACACCGGACAGCACCTGCAGCCGGTCAGCATCCTCTTCGGGCACGTCCACCAGCGCATCTTCGGCGCCAGTGGTGCACATTTCGTGAAAGCCCTCGAACATTTTGCGTGCCTGTTCGATAGTCTTGCCGCGCAGAATCTCGGTCATCAGCGAAGCCGACGCCACGGAAATCGCGCATCCCTTGCCGACGAAACTGGCATCGGTAATGGTGCCGGCCTCATCGGTATCGACGAAGATTTCCAGCTGGTCGCCGCAAGTCGTGTTATGGCCGAGCGCACGAAACTTAACCGGATCGATCTCGCGGAAATTCCGCGGGCTCTTGCCATGATCCAGGATCACTTCCTGATAAAGTTCTCTCAAATCATCGAAC
>JAOUMF010000278.1 GCA_029881615.1 Alphaproteobacteria bacterium
AGGGCGATCGGGCATTCGCGCGATTCCCCGGGGCGTCTGGGCGCTTGGTTTCGTCAGCCTGCTGATGGATGTCAGCTCGGAGATGATCCACAGCCTGCTGCCGCTGTTCCTGGTGACCCATCTGGGCGTCGGCGCGCTGGCGGTCGGCCTGATCGAGGGCATTGCGGAGGCCACCGCTTCGATCACCAAGATATTCTCCGGCGCGCTCAGCGACCGGCTGGGCAAGCGCAAGCTGCTGGCGCTGGCGGGTTACGGGCTCGCGGCGCTCACCAAGCCGGTATTCCCGCTGGCCGCGACCGCGGGCTGGGTGTTCTTCGCACGCTTCGCCGACCGGATCGGCAAGGGCATCCGCGGCGCGCCGCGCGACGCGCTGGTCGGCGACCTGACGCCACCGGCGCTGCGCGGCGCGGCCTATGGACTGCGCCAGACCCTGGACACCATCGGGGCCTTCGCCGGGCCGCTGCTGGCGATCGTCCTGATGGTCGCCTTCGCGGGCGATATGCGGGCCGTCTTCTGGGTCGCGGCAATCCCGGCGTTTGGCGCGGTGCTGGTATTGGCGCTGGCGGTGCGCGACCCGCCGCCAAGCCCCGACCGGACAATCCGCCGCAACCCGCTGCGGCTGGAAGCGATGCGCAATCTGGGGCGCGACTTCTGGATCCTGGTGCTGGTGGCCGGTTTCCTGATGCTGCCGCGCTTCAGCGAGGCCTTCCTGCTGCTGCGCGGCGGCGACGGCGCCCTGACCCTCGCCTTTGTGCCGCTGGTGCTGGTGGCGATGAACGCCGCCTATTCCCTGACCGCCTATCCGGCCGGGCGGCTTTCGGACAGGATCGGCCGCCGCGGCCTGCTTGCCGTGGGTTACCTGGTGCTGATGCTGGCCGATACGGTGCTGGCGCTGGCCGGGGGCGCGGCGGCAGTGCTTGGCGGCGCCGTGCTGTGGGGTGTGCATATGGGCATGACCCAGGGCATCCTGGCCGCCCTGGTGGCCGACACCGCGCCGGCCGACGCGCGCGGCACGGCCTTCGGCGTATTCCATATGGTCGGCGGCCTGTGCCTGCTGCTGGCCAGCGTCATCGCCGGCGCCCTGTGGCAGGCCATCGGCCCGGGCGCAACCTTCGGCGTGGGCGCGGTTGGCGCAGCCCTCTGCATCCCGGTAATCATGCTGCTGCCGCGCGGGAAATAATCCACGCCCGCCTACTCCGCCGCGTCGGCCTTTGGCGTGGGGTTTTTCCATTCGGCCATCAGTTCCGCCTCGCGGGCCTTGGCCTTTTCGATGGCGGCTTCCTTCACGTGGCCGTAGCCGCGGATGTGGTCGGGGATCGAGGCGATTTCGGCGGCCAGGGCATGGTTGCCGGGGCTCAGCCCGTCCAGAAGGTCCGCGACGGTCTTCTCGTAATCCAGGATGAGTTGGCGCTCGGCCTTGCGCTCCGCGCTATAGCCGAAAATGTCGAACGCGGTGCCGCGCAATCCCTTCATCCCGGCGAGCAGCCCGAATACACCGAACACCCACGGGCCGAAGCTCATCTTTTCCAGATGGCCGGTATCCAGGTTGCGGCGGGTGATCAGCGGCGGTGCCAGATGGACGCGCAGCTTGTAATCTCCCTCGAAATTGCGTTCCAGGGCCGACTGGAATTCCTCGCCGCGATACAGCCGGGCGACCTCGTACTCGTCCTTGATCGCCAGTAGCTTGAAGTAGTTGCGCGCAACGGCTTCGGTCAAATCGTCATGGCCGGTGGCGCGAACCTTCGCCACGAAATCCGCATAGCGTTTCGCATAGGCCGCGTCCTGGTATCGGGTCAGATATTCGACGCGGCGGGCCAGGATATCGTCCAGCGTCTCGGCGAACGCCGGCTCCGGCGCCGCGCCCGAGGATGCGACCAGGGCTTCGACGGCGGCCAGGTCATGCGCCGCGCGGCGGCCCCACAGGAAGGCCTGCTTGTTGGACTCCACCGACATGCCATTGACCTCGATGGCGCGCATCAGCGCCTCGTGTCCGATCGGGATCAGCCCCTTCTGCCAGGCGTAACCGACCGTAAACAGGTTGGCGCCGATGGAATCGCCGATCAGCGCGTTGGCCAGCCGCGTCGCCGCGACATAGCTGGCGCCGTCGCCGATGGCCTCGTCGATCGCGCCTCGCATGGTGTCGGCCGGAATAGCGAAGTCGGGATTGCGGGTGAAATCGCCGGTGACTGTCTCGTGAGTATTCACGACGGCGCGCGTCGTGCCGTTTTGCATCTTGCCCAGCGCCTCTGCCCCGGCAGTCACGACCAGGTCGCAGCCGATCACCAGGTTGGCGCCGCCGGCCGCGATCTGTACGGCATGGATATCCTCCGGCTTCGGCGCGATTCGCACATGGCTGGTAACGGCGCCGAATTTCTGCGCCAGGCCGGCGATGTCCAGCACGCCGACGCCCCTGTCCTCGATATGGGCGGCCATGCCCAGCAACTGCGCCACCGTGACCACGCCGGTGCCGCCGATGCCGGTCACCAGGATGCCGTATGGCGCGTCAAGCGCCGGCAGTTCGGGTTCGGGCAGAACGGGGAAGGGGACCTCGCCGCCGAGGCTCTTCCTGTCCGGCTTGCGCAGGCTGCCGCCCTCGACGGTGACGAAGCTGGGGCAGAAGCCGTTGACGCAGGAAAAATCCTTGTTGCAGGCGGATTGGTCGATGGTGCGCTTGCGGCCGAATTCGGTCTCGACCGGCACCACCGACAGGCAGTTGGAGGCGAGCGAGCAATCGCCGCAGCCCTCGCACACCGCCTCGTTGATGAAGGCGCGCCGTGCCGGGTCTTCCATGATGCCGCGCTTGCGGCGGCGGCGCTTTTCGGTGGCGCAGGTCTGGTCGTAGATGATCGCGGTGACGCCGGGGATATCGCGCAACTGTTTCTGGATATGATCCAGTTCGTCGCGGTGATGCACCTTCACGCCCGGCGCCCAGCCTGTGCCGATGGGGTACTTGTCCGGCTCGTCGGTGACCACGACGGTCCTCGCCACGCCCTCGCCATAGAGCTGGTTGCTGATTTGCGGCACGGTCATCGGTCCGTCGACCGGTTGGCCGCCGGTCATGGCGACCGCGTCGTTGAACAGAATCTTGTAGGTGATGTTGGCGCCCGATGCGACGGCCTGACGTACCGCCAGGATGCCGGAATGGAAATAGGTGCCGTCACCGATATTGACGAAAACGTGCTTTTCCTCGGTGAAGGGGGCCTGACCGGTCCAGGTCGTGCCTTCCGCGCCCATCTGGGTATAGGTGTCGGTGCGCCGGTCCATCCACTGCGCCATGTAGTGACAGCCGATACCGGCCATGGCACGGCTGCCCTCGGGCACCTTGGTGGATGTATTATGGGGACAGCCGGAACAGAAATAGGGAATGCGGGCCGGGGCCGGGTGCATGGTGTCCAGCGCCTTTTCCTTGGCGTCCAGAAAGGCCAGCCGTTCGTCGATGCGCGGGCTGGTATGGAAGCGCGCGATCCGCTTCGCGATGACGCGGGCAATTCGCGCCGGGGTCAGCGCGCCGGCCGAGGGCAGGATCCATTCGCCTTCCTCGTCGAACTTGCCGATAATCTTCGGGCGCACCGCCGCGTCCCAGTTATACAGCTGTTCCTTCAACTGGTTTTCGATCACCGCGCGCTTTTCCTCGACCACGAGAATCTCTTCCAGCCCCTCGGAAAATGCCCGCGCGCCCTCCGGCTCCAGCGGCCAGGCCATGGCCACCTTGTAGACGGTCAGGCCGATCTCGGCGGCATAGGCTTCGTCGATGCCCAGATCGTCGAGCGCCTGACGCACATCGAGATAGGATTTGCCGGTGGTGACGATGCCGAACCGCGGCGCCGGCGCGCTGATGGTTACCCGGTCGAGCTTGTTGGCCCGCGCGAAGGCGAGCGCGGCGTAAAGCTTGTAGCGGTGCAGCCGGTATTCCTGGGCGTTGGGCGGGTCGGGCCAGCGGATATTCAGCCCTCCCTCGGGCATCTCGAAATCCGTCGGGGTGAGGATTTCCAGCCGCAAGGGGTCGATCGCCACCGAGGCCGAGGTCTCGACCGTCTCGGCCACGGTCTTGAAGCCGACCCAGCAGCCCGAATAGCGGGACATCGCGATGCCGTAAAGGCCGAGATCGATGACGTCCTGTACGCCAGCCGGGTTCAGCACCGGCATGCTGGCGTCGGCGAAGGCGTGATCGGATTGGTGGGGCAGGGTGGACGAGCGGCAGGTATGGTCGTCGCCGGCCAGCGCCAGCACGCCGCCATGGGGCGCGGTGCCGGCATTATTGGCATGTTTCAACGCGTCGCCCGACCGGTCCACGCCGGGGCCCTTGCCGTACCACATGGCGAAGACGCCATCATATTTTGCGCCAGGGAAAAGCCCGACTTGCTGGCTTCCCCAGATGGCGGTCGCGGCCAGGTCTTCG